>NZ_FWZT01000016.1 GCF_900177345.1 Pseudobacteriovorax antillogorgiicola | reverse complement strand
TGGAAACCAAAAGCCGGCTGCTAACCGATGGCTCGATGGTCGCACCTGTATTCGTCAGGAGGAAAAAAAAGTTACAGACGCGCCACCAGGGCTTACCATTAGAAGTCTGCTGATCGCGGACCTAATTTTCCCTCATGTGGTCTTTTTTCTGTTTATTTTAAATGCATTAAAGATCACATCAATTCGCATCAATGATTATCAGGCAGCTCTCGTTCATATCCCCGAGGTCATCCCTTAGGATTCTTAGTGCCAATGATTGGCTTAATTTTTCCTGTAAAGCATCTAGAAAGGATTCACCATGAAGTCACTTACCATAGGCTTACTAACAGGCCTGCTACCCAGTATCTCAATGGCATCTACATTCCTAACACCAAGTGAACCAATCCCAGTCAGTGTTCTAAAAGTAGCTCCCACCTCGGGTCTACCTGAAATTAATGACCCCAATGCAACGATTACCTTTCCAGTCTACAATAGCGAAGGCAAAAAAATAGCGGAGAATACAGTCTCTGCTGCCGATGTCTGGCCTCAAATGGATTCCTGGACTCAAAAGGTAGAGAGAGAATATGCCAATGATCGGAACGGACCCAATGTAATTACAGCAAGCGTTTGGGACAATGATTTGGGTATGAAGATCGAAGATCTCAGAGTGCCTCAGGATGTCAGTCAGCGTAAGAAATTAGAGAAGCAAAAAGAAAATGCACGTCGATGGAAGCCTCAAAAAAATATTGCTCCTCAAAAGCTAAGCACCTCTCTCAATCGTGTATTCGGTAATAATAGTACCTTTGGTGCTTTTCAAAACGGAAACTTCAGCTCTGAAGGACAGACACAAGAAGTTAAAGTTTCACAATCTTTTTCCGCTGGTGGGGCTGTATTCGGAAAGCGCATCACTGTCATCAATCAAACTACTAAATCTGACTCAAAATCAAAAACGACAAAGTCAGATATTAAAGTCTTCGATCAAAGTATTTTTGTCTCTACCGATGGTACCGTCAAAGCAAGTAAGTCTGTAACTCGCAGCAAGGGGGCCTCTAAGGTATTCGTTCTAGGTATTATTCCAGTGAGAGTAGGAGGCTCTGTCTCTGGCTCAATTGGCGCGAACCCAGACTACCAGGCATCAGGATTGAGTGTGGAAGGATCTGTGGCACCTTTCTTAAATACCAAAGGCAAAGCCAGTGCTGGCGTGGATCTTCTTCTAGTGGTAGCCGGTATTGAAGGATCGTTAACCTTCGTCAATAATACCCACGGAAAGCTCAAGATCACCAACACCTTTGCCCAAACACAAGTAGCCTAACATGTCTAAATAATCCGAATCTGATTACCTAGAAAAGTCATTTAATGGAGACCGCAAGCCGTGCTACAGCCTTGGGATTAATACGCCCAAGCTAGTTTGGCTAATATTACTCCTGAAATGAATTCCAACACTCTATTTTCAAAGCTTATTTTGGTCCAATCCTTTCTTCCAATCATTTTTTCCGAAGAGTTAAACGAAAGAAAATTTCAGGCAAACTTAGGAGTACTTATGAACAGGACTATCAAGAGCGTTGCTTTACTCGCCGGAATGTTTCTCGGAACGCAGGTCTCCGCTGAAACCCTTACTTTCGCAATCGTACCCCAACAATCCGCCTCTAAGTTAGCAAAAAAATGGGTGCCCATCTGCAATTACCTTTCTGAACAAACAGGGCTAAAAATTGTATTCGAAACGGCCCCCAATATTCCGGAGTTCGAGCTCCGGCTTGCGCAAGGTCGTTACGATCTGGCCTATATGAATCCATATCACTTCGTGGTTTTTCACGAAAAATCATCCTACCAAGCGATGGCTAAAGCCAAGGACAAGCGTATCAAAGGGATCTTCGTTGTCAAGAAAGACTCCAATCTTGAGACAATTCACCAGCTGCACGACAGCCGCCTGGCTTTTCCCTCACCGGCAGCTTTTGCTGCAAGTATTTTACCTCGTTCTGAACTTAACCAAAGGAGCATCAACTTTACCCCCCAGTATGTATCATCCCACGATTCGGTCTACAGGAACGTGTCTTTAGGAGTATTCCCTGCTGGCGGTGGTGTAAAGCGTACCTTTAACAATCTCGACCCGGAAGTCCGCAAGGATCTCCGCATTTTGTGGGAAACCAAACCCTACACCCCCCACGCCATTGCCTTCAAAAAGAATCTTCCAGCAGATCTAATTCAAAAAATCAGATCGACTCTACTGGGGATGGATCAATCTGAAGGTGGTAAGAGTCTTCTCAAATCCATCAGTTTAAAAGGTTTTGAAGGAGCACAAAATAAAGATTGGGACGATGTTAGAGCTCTTAACATTTCTGAATTGGATTGAAGGTGAATCATGTCTTTTAGAACCAAAACCATTATTGGGATTGCAATCATTGAGATCTTTCTAGTGTCCATCTTGGTCGGACGAAACGTAGTCAACCTACAGGACCAAGCTGCCAAGGATATTGAATCGAGAGCCGAAACCGTAGCCACCTTATTTGCAAGCATATCAAAAGATGCCCTGATCTCTTTCGATGTTGCATCCCTTCAGGATTATGTCAAAGAGATCGTGGTCAATGAAGGGGTTGAGTATGCTCGCGTTCGCACTGGTGAAAAAACTCTTGCCGAATACGGTCGTGCAGAGACCCTTAATAAGGTCTTTGTTAAGGATCTTAGCTTAGATCAGGTGGACGATGGAATCTTTGATAGCACCGTCGATATCTCTGAATCCAATCGAATTTTTGGCAGGGTTGAAATAGGTATCTCCACTACAGAGAGCACCGCAATGATTGCCAAGGCTCAAAACAGAGCCCTGAGTATCGCTGTTCTGGGCCTGACCCTCTCAGCCTTATTTTCCTATATTCTGGGGACCTATCTCACGATGAAGCTGAGAAAAATTCAGTACGCTGCCCAGAAGATATCAGACGGAGACTTCTCTGTGAGCCTAGACGATCAAGGTCGAGATGAACTAGGACAGACGGCTAAGGCCATCAACTCCATGTCTAAGAACTTAGACGAATCTATCCTCGCCCTAACGAAAGAAAAGCGCGCCCTAACGAAAGAAAAGGAAAAGTCAGAAGCTGCTAACAAGGCCAAGAGTCTTTTCCTAGCTAATATGAGTCACGAGATCCGAACTCCTTTGAACGCCATTATAGCCCTTTCTAGTCTCCTATCGCGCCAAAGATTAGAATCAAGTATTGGCGATAAAATTGAAAAAATCCAGATCTCCAGTGAATCATTACTAGCCCAGGTAAACGACATTCTAGACATCAGTAAAATCGAAGCCTCAGAGTTTACCCTAGATAGTTCCGCCTTCAATCTTCAAGAATTGATTCACAAAGTGGCAACGATGGCTCGTACGCCTGCGGCTAGTCAAGGGATCGACTTTATATGCGAAGTCGACCCTATCCTAAACGGTCAAGTGGAGCTGGACCAAGGCCGGCTTCGCCAAGTTCTAACCAATTTAGTGAGTAATGCTATCAAGTTTACTCAAAGAGGATTCGTCGAGCTCTCAGTGACGGCCGAAGCAAAGGGTAATTATTATCAGGTTAAGTTTACAGTTCGCGATACTGGCATAGGGATCTCTAAGGAACGACAAAGTGAATTATTTAAACCTTTTGTGCAAGCCGATATCTCAACCACCAGACAATTCGGAGGTACAGGATTAGGTCTTTCAATTTCCCAAGAGATTGTCCAGCGTATGGGATCTCGTATAGAACTTTCCAGTGATGAGGGCCTCGGATCCAAATTCTCCTTCACGTTGGACATCGAGATCGACCAAGATGTTACGACACCCACGAATCCAAAGCTTAAAGATGAGCAAAAAACTCAGTTAGCACACATCAGCGAAACCGTTGATACGCCTTCGGAAGTTTCTGACTTAAAAAATGACGAATCACAGTCCTTGCCAAATATTGAAGAACAAGAGGCCCAAGAAGATAAATGTAAAATTTTGTTGGTTGAAGATAACGAGATGAATAGACAGGTAATGACAGCCCTGATGGAAACTCTGGGTTATCAAATGGAGATTGCCGAAGATGGCAATATTGGGGTAGAAAGATTTCAGGCAAATGGTCCTTACGATATCGTCTTGATGGATTTACAGATGCCGAACATGGATGGTTTCGAAGCTGCAACTTCTATCCGAAAATTCGAAAAAGACCATCATCTTAACTCTACGCCCATCATCACCATGACAGCTAACGCGCTCGAGAAAGAAAAAAAGAGAAGCCAGGAAGTGGGCATGAATGATTATCTGACGAAGCCCGTTACTGTCGACTCGGTTGAACACATCCTGAAAAAATGGTGCAGCGATCATGAAACAAGATCCGAACCGAAAAAGGTTGTGGATACTAGTCAGACCATTGACCAGAGTGTCCTTGAATCTCTTAAGAGCTTAAACTCCCCCAGATCTCCTAACTTTTACCAAAATCAGCTCACTGGTTTCTTAAACACTAAGGATAGGATTTTTGGGGAGATCGATCAAGCTATCAAGAATAACAATACTAGCGAACTGGCTGGGCTAGTTCACTACTTCAAAACATCATGCGGAATTGTTGGTGCAAAAGGACTATGGGCTCTATGCAAGGATTTGGAGCAACTAGCAAGTGACAATCCCTCTTTGCAGGACTGTATCGCTTGTTTCGAGCTGATGGCGACAGAGGCAGAATCGGTTCAAGAAATACTGAAAGGAGAATTAATCGAAGCAGAATATCTCACAGCAAATTAAGGAGTGGTTATCATGAAAGCAAAACTATTGTTAATAATCCCTGGCTTGTGTTTACCGGTCATAAGTTACTCACAATCCGAACTTGCAAACTCAATTACAACCGAAGCCAGGCTTAGGGTTGATGCAAGGCATCGCCAAACCACCATAGATAGTTCTGGTACAGAAACCACATCTGAATATACTGGTTTGGAAATTCAATCGATGGAACTGATTGTTAAGGGTAAGTATACTCCACGAACTTCCTTTGCAGTGAACATCAAGGGCGAGCAGGCGAATGTTAAGAATAACGAACCTTTGAGGTCTGGAAACAATGCTTTTAAGTTCTTCAAAATCAACCACAAAATTACTGATTCCCTAAACCTAGTCTTTGGCAAAATCCATGTCCGACGAGGAGCCTACTCGGCCCAAACCCCTAAGTTTCACACCTATCGATTTGACTCCATTATGGCTTATTTGCCCGCCAAGTTTCAGACAGGAGCAGGGCTAGTTTACAAGTTTTCAAGTCATAATATGAACCTCCAATTTCTAAACGGTGACAATAACAAGCTGGAGTCCAGCGACCAACAAACTGGTGAGGATCTGTCATACCAACTACAAATTGACAGTAATTGGGGCTTGTTCAACACACGCTTGAATGGGGGTATCAGCAATTATGCCAGGGATTCAGGAGAAACCTTGACGGCCAAACGGCGATCTCAAACCAATACCAGCATCGGAATCAGCTACCCAGTTGTGAACTACTATCTAAACTTAGACTATGTTGTAGCCAATATTCCATCCTACCAATCACTTTCAACGACTGATGACGGCACCGAAAGCTTGGTTGATCAGAGTCAAGTCACTCGAGATTCGATGATCCTCATGGTAGGGACAAAGAAAGGAGAATGGCAGCCAAAGGCAAAAATTGCACTGATGACAGAAAAGACAGAGGGATCGGACTCCTTATCGAAAATGGATGCTAACCTGGGGATAGAATATCACCCTGATTCCGACCAATCCATGCGCTATTCAATTATGTATATTATTGGTGAGAACGAAAATACTTCCAGCAAAACCACCACTGAACAGGATATTTTGATTTCTCTTTCCTCACACTTGAAATGATTTTTGCAGATTGGAGTTTCCTAACTCCAATCTGCTAGTTTACCAAAGAGCCTTGTCAGACAATTCCATCAATGTCATTTCTTAAACAAGCGACCAAGTTATTTTATCAATAATTACATATACTTAAAAATGGCATCAAGGTTGCAAAGCTGGGGCAAAACTCACAATCTAAGCAAGAGGAAAACTTTGATGAAGAACGCGGTACTTACAGCCATGATGGCTCGTACCAAAACTCCTGTTCGGGTTTTTCCTATGAAAAATAAAAATCCAAGAAAATTAAAGGTTCCGGGCTTACTATACGGCCTGTACTTCGATTTATGCATTTCCACAACTTTCGTCTTGTCCTCGTTTAGTTTTAGTGAGAACCGTTCTAACCTTTTGGGAAGTACAAGCATAATCCTCTTGGCGTCGAATTCCTGGTTGGAGCAAATCACAAATTCATCACAGTATCTTGCTATTGTAATCTGCCCTTCCATTCTTGGTTGCACCTGATGCTTTATCCAAATATCAATCGCGTAATGGGCGAAAATATTTGCTAAGACTGGAGAGCAGATCGACCCCTGAGTTGAACCAACTTTAGTATCTCTGAGTCCTTGTTCACTTAAGATTCCAGATTTAAGCATTCTCGCTATATAACGGAGAAACCTTTCATCTTTTTTCTTCAACCTGAGCAGAGATAAGAGTTTACCATGATCGATTGATCCGAAAAAATTTTCAAGATCGACGTCGATTACGTAGTTCATTCGGTTGCGAAAAATATGATCGTGTACTGATTTAACGGCCTGATGACAATTGCGTCCTGGTCTGAAACCATAAGAGCAGTCTAGGAACAAAGGCTCATAGATTGCTTCAAGCAATTTGGTCGTCATTAGCTGAACGATTTTATCTTCTATACAAGCGATTCCTAAGGGTCGAGATTTACCATTCTCCTTCGGGATCAACACCTCCCGGACAGGCTGCGGCCTATAGGACATGCGTTTCATTCGAAATATCAGATCTTCTATATTGGAATCTAAGTCTTTGTCATAGTCTTCCTTTGTTTGTTTATCAATTCCAACGGCCTTCTTCCCATCAAGCTCGTTGAAGCAGGCAATGAGATTCTCCTTAGAGTAATGAGGCATAAGGCACTCAAAAATCTGATTCGAATCTGCTTGCGATAAGTTCGATATTCTCTTCAGTTTCGTTGCCGCCATATTTTCAAGCTTTGTTGTGCTCATAGCGTTTCTCTTTAGAGAGCGATTTTACCCAGAGCCCTTCCCCATGTGCATGGCTTTCCCATACTCAGAGTACTACGGCTCATCTGACTTCTCATTGATCGTTGTGGCTCCCTCGCTACGTCGGCTTGTCGGCCACTACTCCATTCCTTGGAGAACCAATGAGATCTCCGACGTTCACTGATTGATCTTCACACCATGCCACGCTCTAGGATCCCGGGGGTGCTGGTTAGATAAGTCCTGACTTTTCAAGTCGCCTCTAACCGATGTTGTCTTCCGCTTTATTGCAAGCGTCGACCACTCCAACGAAACTCATTACGGGACGCAATCACTTCAGCTACCGCTTGCGGCCTGGTGTTTAACGCTGCCTACGCTTCGTCCATATTGTCACCTCCATGTACGCAAGGCTCGCTCTGGATATGGAGGACTGCCATTTATCCATTCGAGACTTTCACTCGATATCAATCAGCGCCTCGTGGCGCGCCAATAACGAAGCTCAAAGGGTACTGATAAGACCCAATGCCTTGTAGGCACAAAAGGGATCACATTTTCCGTAAGGTTAATCGACCGCTCTGACATTCTGCGGCCTGCACATGAGGGGCAAAATCCTCGGCACTTACAGCTAAAAGCTACTAGAATCGATTCAGAGCAATCTGAGCATTTTAATCTGACAAGACCCTGCCTCAGCACACCACAACTTAGGAATTTTTCAAACTCTTTTCGAACAAAATAGGGAAGAGACTTCTGATCGGGGTTACTTTCTAAGCTTGCAAAAAACCGCTCCATATTCCGATCCAAAACCTGGTACAGAATAGTCGACTCTGGATCACGTCTTTTATATTCACTAAATGAATCTTCCATCCAAAAGAGCTATACACCTTTTAGATTCTTTGGAAGAGACATTCACGAATAGGCGATGACTTCTTTAGTCATAGCATAAGTCAGGCAAATTCCCAGGTGGTCCAATATCATGGCCAAACAGTAAGTCAAATATATTGAAAATCCAACCCTTTCCAAACTTCCAGATACGCGCAAGATCCATCTGATGGCCACATTCCTTGCAACGAAAAGGATCTTCACCCCACCAAAGCTCTATCAAATCTTTGTAGCATGATCTAGTTGGAACCGCAGATCGCCTCTCAATTTCTGGAAGCAATACCAGCCGGCCCACCGCTTCACAAACCTTTGCCGTGAGCCTGCTACGATTGCTCGGCGACTGAAGGCCGTAGTAACGAATTCTTTTAAACCTCGGTGGTAGAATCTGCTGAACCATCCGACCAATAAAGTTTATGATGTTGGTGCGTTCTATCTCATTTTTTCCAGAGCTATGGCTGTTATATTTATAGACTACCTCATCTTTCTTGCTACTATATTGCAGTAGGCGCTTTAAGCTGATCTGCGGCCTACAAAGATATTTGCTAAGATAGCGGATTAGATTACGCCTTTTCTTTGGAGCAGGATTCACATCGATATGAGCATAGAAACCCTTGTACCTTGACTCAGATTCACTGAAAACAGACTCGAATTCACCTAGTTCGTCCCAATTTCTCATACCAGCTAGTAGCGTTTTCTTCCAAGTTCGATTGAGTATAGAAAAATCAAATCTTTTTAAGGAAATCCATTGGCCCTCAGGGCTTATGCCACCGGACATCAGCATGATATGCAAATGGGGTTTGTAATCGCTTTTTCTTCCCACAGTGTGAAGCACAACTATACAACCACACTCAAGAACTACCCCAGCTACCTCTTTCATGAAGCTTTTCACAAAGTCCCATCCCATTGATATGAATGCGCTGTATAAGTCCCCTGTAAATCTGTGCTTACAAAAATTCGTTCTGAACTGAGACGGAATCGTTAACACAACGTGGCGATAGTCTACATCTTCGTAGAGCTTAGCGGCGATAGACTGAGCGAAGTTCTCACCATCAACTCTTCCGCACCTCAAACAAAATTTGCTCTTGCAGGAGTGAGCGACAATACGGCTATCCTTGCCGCAATTAAGGCAAAGATATTGAGAAAAACCAAATATGGGATCGCCGCAACGAAGGACGGCCTCAACCTGTTTGTTGTAATGGGGACTATCGTAGGAAGGAACTGCTGATTTAAATTTTTCCCAACCATCCGAAAATATCTTAAGGAAATCGTTTGCCATAGACATCACCCTATACAAGTGTGCACGGCTATTATAACAAGCTTCAAAATATTGCGTATCTCACTGAAATCATGCATCTACTAGATTAAGGTTGAATTACTGTTGAAAACGTTAGTTCTCATAGAAACAAGATAAAACAGATCTCTCTAAACGAGGGCGATTTGATCGTTTTTTTTACTGACGGGCTCGTAGAAAATATTGAGAACCAAAAAGGGCTCCACTTGAACTCTAAACACATATCACGTATCATCGATACCACTAGGAATGCAGCGGATAACTGCCAGGCAATTATTGCCCGCTACAATGAATTGAATCAAACAGAGCTTCAGGAAGATGACTTGACTGTCCTTGTCATAAAATGGGATATGACTATTGAAAGTGCCAAAACAGCTTGACCCTTATTTCATGGCCAACAAAGTAAATCGCCATTTTAAAAGAGCGATTCTAGGATAAAAATCATAAGTTTAAACATAAAGATCATCACCAATATCATTAAGCTCCGAAGCAAGCCGTCGCACCAAATCCGAATCTTCGAAAGTCGCAATATGGAACAAGGCATCCCCCTTATTCACTAGCGGCAGTTTAGAGATGCCAATGACCACTCCTTCCGATGGTGCAATGACCTTTCTTACTGTATGGCCAAAAGCATCTGTCAGTTGACCCAAAAGAGTTCCTTCTCGAACCTTACTGCCTAAGTTTCGTGTCAGGCGAATCATCCCAGCTGAAGGTGCACGGACCCAGTAGCTGGAATGGGCAACATAAGATCTGGATACCGGCCGATGGCTTCCCGGAGGCAGCATTCCAATTTTTTCCATAATCGCGAAAGCACCATTGACACCAAAACGGATCACGCCCTCGTTTAGCCGGAGGGCTTCTCCCCCTTCGAACAGTAGGGTTTGAACTCCATGGTCGGAAGCCGTGTCTCTCAGAGAACCATCTCTAAGTTTTGAGTTGAGCACGACCGGTGCGCCGAAGGCTTCCGCTAGATCCTTGTCCGAATCACGCTCGAAGGAGATGCGAATCTGCGGCAAATTAGAGCGGTGAATCGCCCCTGAGTGGAAGTCGATACCGTACTGGCATTTCTTAAGAATCTCGTTGGTAAAAAGATTGGCTATGGTCGAACCCAGAGAGCCTTTACTTGTTCCTGGAAAGCATCGGTTCAAATCACGACGGTCTGGAAGGTAACGAGATAGGTTATTGAAGCCAAACACGTTAACGATAGGGATGGCCAGCAAGGTTCCCTTTAGTTTCTTGACCCTCTTATCATTGATGATCTTCTTCACTATCGCGGTGCCAATCAATTCGTCGCCATGGACGGCTCCCGAAATAAAAAACGTTGGCCCTGGTTCCACACCTCGTATAACCTCCACAGGCAAGGTTAATTCGGTATAATCGTAAAGCCGTCCCAGGTGAAGGTCGATCGCCTTACGCTGGCCGATCGGAACGGCGATGCCACCAATCTCAAAATTATCTGACATTATGTCTCCGCATGACTGGTCATTTAGCCCAGACTAAGTAAACTCTGAAAATAGACCAGGGATCGAAAACCTGGCAATGACAAACTATGCCCAAAGCATGAAATTTAAGCACGTTTTGGCCTCCAAGGGAATGAAATAGTGCCATAGCTCGACCTCCGGATTCAGAGAACGCTTGTCATAGACAATAAAGCCTGGCTTTGGTAAGCATCACCGGTAGCTCCGAACACGAAAATTTTTCCAGTAGGATGAAACATGACTAAGATCACGATCAAACGCCCTGATGACTGGCACCTGCACCTTCGAGACGGGGATATGCTAGGAGAAACCGTACCTGCCACAGCGCGCTGCTTTAAACGAGCCATAGTCATGCCAAATCTGGTGCCTCCCGTGACGACTGGAGCCCTTGCGATGGAATATAGATCTCGCATAACTGAAGCCATCCCCCCGGGGCAAAGTTTTGAGCCATTGATGACAATCTTTTTGACCAATGAAACAACCCCACAAACCATCGCCGAGGCGAAGGCGTTGGGAGTCACCGCAGCCAAGCTTTACCCCGCAGGAGCGACCACAAACTCTGATGCAGCAGTAAGTCAATTAGACTATCTTCAAGGAGTTTTCGAAGCCCTTGCTGAAAATAAGATGCCACTGCTCGTTCATGGAGAGGTCACAGATCATCACATCGATATCTTCGACCGAGAGAAAGTTTTCATCGAATCCAAGCTCGTTCCTATCGTCGACCGGAACCCTGATTTAAAAGTTGTTTTAGAACATATCACCACCAAAGAAGCTGCTGAGTTCGTACTTGCTGCATCAGATCGCGTCGCGGCCACAATCACCCCGCAGCATCTTCTTCTTAACCGTAACGATCTGCTGGTAGGTGGGGTTCGGCCTCACAATTTCTGTTTGCCCGTATTAAAACGTAACACTCACCAAGAAGCTCTTCGAAAGGCTGTAGCCAGCAAAACCCATAAAATTTTCTTAGGTACTGATTCTGCGCCTCATGAGAAGTCTAAGAAAGAAAATGCCTGCGGATGTGCGGGTTGTTACAGCGCTTGGAGCGGCATTGAGCTTTATGCACAGATTTTTGAAGACCTTGGGATTCTCGATCACTTGGAAGCTTTCGCTAGCATCAACGGGCCCAAATTCTATGACTTGCCCATCAATTCGGATACTATTACCTTAGAAAAGTCTGCCTGGCAGATCCCCAAGGAGATCATCCTCCCCAACGGACGGCCAATCGTACCGTTTTTTGCAGGGGAAACTGTTGCTTGGCGCTTAGTCGACGGCTCGAAGTAAGCGCGAATACTAAGCTTCCCCGTGCGAATCGTTAAACGGTTGTCGGGGACTGCCCACACCCCGAATTGCCGAACCCCCTTCATAACTAGTCAAAATTAAAAAAGAATCTTCACCTTGCCAAGAAGTTGTAGTAAATCTTTCATATCATTCTAACTTCAAAGTCTGTTCTTGCTAGTTTAGCCACGGCCCTGAGCCTACTATCCTGAGCTGTTAGCAAATATTGATACCATTGGAGTTAAAAATGAAACGATCTTCCCTTCTTTGTGGAGCTTTTACCCTTCTGGGATTGGCTTGTCATCGGTCCGAACCTTCTGCCTTGGATGGTGTTGTTGCCCTAAATTTTAAGTGGCAAGACCCAAGTCGTATCCCTGTATGCTTCATCAATCCAGAGCAAGCCTCTGGCTATGATACTCTGCTAGAGGATTTAGAGACGAAAGTTCGAACTGAATATGAAAAAACCAGCCAAGTAAGATTTGTCTCCTGGGGTGAATGCTCTGAATTAACGGCAGAAACCCGCGACAACACAGTTCGTATCTATCTCGACCGCGACGACTCGTTTTCTATAGGTGGAGGGGTCAGCCTTGTGGGTGCGACGCGAGGCAACCAATTAGATGATTGCGAAGACTGTACTATGCGGATTGGTATCAATCACTACGATAAACCTTGGGGGAAAACAGCAACATTAAGCACCGCTGTCCACGAGTTCGGTCATGCTGCAGGTCTTTACCACGAGCACGAGCGAGCAGATCGCAGCGATGTTTGCCAAACAGGAGGCATTCGCCATACGCGAGTCAAAGATGAGTCAAGCTCCATCCGCTACATCGACGAATACGACCCCGACTCGATCATGAATTATTGTGCTGATCGTGATATCACATCCCTTTCGCCATCTGATATTCGCGCACTTGACTATCTCTATGGTGCCATCAAAACCTTTGATCAAAACGCTTTTACCTATTTGAATGGTGTACTCCCTGTAGCCAATTACTTTCGTTCGTCACAAGATGCTGGATTTTTAGGTATGGAGATACCAGAAGCATACCGAGGAAAAACAATTATGGCTCAGGCATCATTCGCGATTTTTTCTGGCTGTGCTCGAGTCGGCTTGGTTTCTATGGACACGCCGAATCAGGAGCCCCTCGCCATCGGTGACGAGGAACAGTGCACCAACTGGATTCAGCCTTTTGCCTTGGAGCTTACCGTACCCGATGAAGGGCGATTCGCCTTTGGTATCATCCTTAACAAAGGGGTTGGTAGCATTCCCATTGAGATTGCCTACGAGAACTTAGACTTTCTCTCTAATGTGGATGCACCTCCATCCACTGACGAACAGGATTAAAATACCGCGGGCCGCTCCATGAGGATCCTAAAACTAGCTGCGATACTGCGACCGGGGGCTGTAATAGCGAAGCTCCCTTCGGCAAAAACTCCGGCATCTTCGTGAACAAGGCGAGCCCGCACTCCTTGAGCATTACCTACAGCTGGCCGAGGTCCCCACTTTTTAGAATTGGCTGCGAAGGGGAATGCGAAGGGACTTATGGTTAGCTCATGACCATCCAAGCGCAACCACAAATTTTCCCGTTGATCGGTGAGCGTTGTCAAAGGAACCATCGTAAAGCCCAAACCTCCATTGGCAAGCCTGATGCCTTGCAGCTCCAAATACTCAATTTGTACTTCAGATCCTAGGGTAAGACTTACCTCCATATAGAGATTTTTAGGAAGCTCATATTGGGGGTTAGTTGCAACTACAAATGATTTGATACGATCAGCGGTGAGTTGACCACCGGTGATAAACGGTAGGCCTTGAAGAACCTTAAACTGATATCGTTCTCCCAGCTGAAGACCAGCTTTGGGACTGGCGACAATTCGCAAGCCTTCAACGGATACCTCCACATCCACAGCCTGGCCAGAACTATCAAGCAATGTAATATAATCAGCAACCGCTTGCTTATTGAGTCGCAATTGGTGTTGATCGATCGGATCGAAAAACTCGACCCAAGGCTGGACATTGGGATACACCGATGAGTTCTCATAGATTTCGGGAAACATGCCACCAGGAGCACTGCCTTTAGCTGTAAGCTGACTGACGAACGCTAGAATCTGCTGACGTTCCTGATCTGAAAACGGACCACGGCCCCACGATTCTGAGCGATCGATAAATTCATTCACGGCCTGTTTCAATGTAGTTGCTCGACCATCTTCAAAGTATATCCCATGGCGGTACGCACCAAGTAGACTAGGGACATCAAGGGACTTTCCCGATGGCAACGGAATCGCTGTCTGATTCGTAAAAACAGGTCCACTGTGACAAGCAACACATTGGGCTTCGCCTTCAAAGAGCACTTTGCCTTTTTCAGCTTCCAAGGTGAAGCTCCCATCTCGATTCGTCGCACCATTAGCTCGGGGAGCCCCTATGAGGGAGTCCATAAAAGCTGTCATAGCCTTTGCTTCATTGGCGCTCAAGGGCTGGGCGACAATGGAAGCAGGAGCTGCAATAGCATCCACCGACGAATTAGCAACATAGGAGTACCAATGATGAGGAGGCGTCGCCGCCAAGAGCTGCAAGGGTCTGACATTGGACCATAGTGCCGACCCAAACCTCCAGATCATACCTTCGTTTTGCCCTTCTAGATGGCAGCTATCACAAGAGTGATTGCTCGCATAGAGATTGCCCGGCTGATAAAAGATCTGCTCTCCCTGAGCAATCAGTGGGGAGCGGGAGTCTTCCGCTAAGCTGATTATTTGCAAAACCTGCCCTTTGGTCGAAAGCAACCATAGTTCAAGGCTTTGGTAGCAGTGCACAGCTAAGACACCACCTCCCAAGTTGATGATTCTCCTCGGCCCCTTACCCACATTAACCCGTAGGACTTCTTCTCGGGAGCTATGGTCCAAGGCGATCACTTGGTTTGACGATACCGCACTGAGCCAAAGATACTCTCCCCCACGAACGACTCCAGATGGCCCTACAAAGGGCCCCGAAGAGCTTGGTTGATGGCTGAGATCCACCCGTGTCACCACACGCCCGAAATCTTTGTTTGCCGGGTCGCCTTGAACCCCCACCAATTCATGAACGAACGGTAGTACTCCCTCATCGACAGAATAATCTCCTTGATTGGGATAGGGATCACCATTGGTAGCCGCAACCCAAAGCAGCGACGACATGCCATCGAAATACAGGGAGCGATTGACCGCAGATACATCATTGATTTGTCCAAGGACGGACAACCCCTTCACATCGATTATCCAGATATCTCCTGCCACCTCTTCAGGGTAGCTGCCATAAAGATCCGTATTTTGGTTCCGTGACCGATAGGAAGCTACAAAGAGGAGCTTGCCATCTGACGAAAGACTCATGGCTCTAGGATCAAAGCCAACATCAATGTACTTGATGAGGCGTCTCGATTGAATAGCGACCACAGCTAGTTTGCCCATCGTCGGTAGACTCACAAATGCCAGTTTTCCATCATTTGAGATGATGATTTCCGTTGGCTCGTCCCCTACCCAAACGCTGTCAATGAGTATCATCCTTCTAGTATCGATGAATCCCAAGGTGTCACTCCCACGATGGGCCACCAAAAGATAAGGACTTGCCTTTTGCCATGCTACCGCTCCAGGCCATGAGCCCACCTGAATCTCTCCGGTTTTCTGCCAGGCTCCGCGAGCGGTTCGCGATAGCTTGGAGACAGTGTAGGAGGAGCCATTAGCAGTCCATAGATCGTCATCCACTTTGGTCACACCTGCATAAGGGGGCAAATAATGGTTTCGAAATCGCTTCTTTGGCCCCCAATCGTCTACCTGTAGAACCAATTGATCTTGGATTACCTTGCCGACGTCTTCTAGGGCAAATCGATAAATCCCTGGTAAATCGGGAGTAAAACGTGCGTGATCGTTTTTCATGTTAACCACTGAGTTCTGGCTACCAGATGGAGCTCTTTTAATAGTCCAACGAGACGACTTTTGACAAGGTTTCAAGATCTTCGGCAAGAAAAAAGTTTCGCCCAGGGGAAATGACTTTTGGTTTTGCAAGGGCAGCGGAGCCTCGTGGCACCGCGACTCCTGTCTAAATTGACTTTGGACGGCAGTTGCAAAACACAAACTGAAACAAAAGAAGAATGCCCCGCAGAAATAGGGTTGATTCATCACACACCTATGAGTTGAATGGAGACCGAAAAATTCTGCTCAGAATAATTCGCGAACCTAGAAAACTCAAGTGGTGGAAACCCTTAATTCACTTGCCTTTGGGGAAGCTGAATCAACCGTTCATATGAAAATCTATTCACGAACGATCTGGATCTTGGTGTTACCTTCAGAATAGACAAATAGCTCATCGACGGCGACACCAGGTGCAAGAGTCAAAAGAAAGTTGTTATTCAGTCCTTTATCTTTCAGGTAGATCCCTTTGAGAGAGACTAAGCTTGCTACATCGATAGTGGCCTGGTTGCCAAGAGAGTACACACACAAGTAAGACCCTTCGGCGTCGTACCCCATAGTGACATCGATGGTTTGTTCGTTGCCACTTAAATCGATCTGTTCCGATTTACTGAATAGGTATTGACGGGCTAAACGATCGTCGGTAACAACTGTTTGCGCTGCATCGGTGCAAGACCCATCAATGGTTGCCTCGTCTACGGGGCTCACCTCAGATGGAATTTCTTCGGGGCTTGCAGCCACCACTGGATCGGGTTGAATTTCACTCACTGCTTCAGGACTCTGGTCTGTGTTTGCCTGCTTGCTCTCATTCTTACCTAAAAATCCTGATTGATTACAAGCCACCCCAAAACTAATACACACGACAAATAACAAAGTCTTCATAGTCCTACCCTCAAATCATAGGTCTCAGTAGCTCACAAGGAGAACTACTTACACCATTCGTTCTCGCCATTTTCAATGGAAAAGCTGAAACATTTTATTATGATCATAAATATATTAGATACTTGCAAGATATTCAGACTCCATTCAACGGTAGTGATTGGCCTCACCATTTTCGATACGTTTTCAAACTGTATCGTGCTTAGACGGGGGAAGGATCGGCGAAGGTTCCCGAGCTGGCGATCTGCC
This sequence comes from Pseudobacteriovorax antillogorgiicola, assembly GCF_900177345.1. Classification (NCBI taxonomy): domain Bacteria; kingdom Pseudomonadati; phylum Bdellovibrionota; class Oligoflexia; order Oligoflexales; family Pseudobacteriovoracaceae; genus Pseudobacteriovorax; species Pseudobacteriovorax antillogorgiicola. Next base: position 167,080 of record NZ_FWZT01000016.1, on the reverse strand, counting down.
TTATCAAAAACTCAAAGTATCCCCTAAGAGGTCGATACGACTAGGGGCCGATCTAAAATTCAAAACTTTCATGATACTTGGTTGATTCGATGTTCATTCATCAGTTTTTGCTGATTTCCATTTCTGTGGCATCGATGGCTTTCATCGAAACAAGAGCGATGGCGAAAGCTTTTGTCTTAGGTGAGGCCCCCCTCCCCAGCTCGCTGGGGTTATACTTGGATCTTGCCGAGGAGCCTCCCACCGCCGGTTGGTCGGTCGAGGATGCCTTACAGGCTTATGAAGCTCAACGATTTACGGCTAGCGAGGCAAGTATTCCAAACTATGGAGTAAATCCAGCTGTTCAATGGGCCCACTTCATCATCCATAACCCTAAAGAAGAAAATGTAAACGTTACACTGGTCAACTTTTTTCATTGGACCGACAAAACCACCGTCTTCCAATGGGTTTCACAGAATCGGTGGTTGGAAACTTCTATCGGCGATCAAACCAGATTTAGAGAGCGTCCCATAAAAACCAGAACCAGCGCGTTTCCGATCCGTTTACACCCTGGTGACAATCGATTCATGATTCGGGTATCTGCCCAAGGCGCCTTGCAACTTGATCTTAGACTTTACGAGCCCGAATCTTATCGAGACTACAATGTCGTTGAATCTCTGTTTATTGGCCTTTTGTTTGGCTTTCATATCGTTGTCGCTTTTTATAACCTATTTTTGTATCGAAGCTTTCAAGACCGTACCTATATCCACTATTTTCTCTACGTGATGGCCAATGTTTCCTATCAAGGCTTCAGTCTATGTGTGGCTCACCTTGTCTTGTATAGCTTGTTAGGCATCAGCGAAGTTCCAGGCCAAATGGCGATAATATCTGTAGATGCTGTTGTGATTACCGCACTTCTTTTTTCAGACAGGTTCCTAGATATCAAAACCTACATGCCTAAATTCCATCGTCTGAATAAGTGTATGATGATTTGGGCTGTCATCAATATGGTGATCACTCAATTTAATTTGTATCTCGGCGCAGTGATTTGTATTCTAGACGCAACGATTACAATTAGCTTACTCCTATTTCAGGGATTTTACTGTTTGAGTAAAGGCCACCCCACAGCTAAGTATTTCACCATCGCTTGGGGTGCCTATCTAGTAGGATCAACCGCCACTGTAGTCAATCTAGGCGGCTTAATTCCAAGCAACTCCTGGACATACTGGGGTCAGTTTGTGGGAGGCTCTTTAGAAATTGTGATACTGTCCCTAGCCTTAGCCAATCGGATTAACTTTTTGCAAGGTCGATTAAGCCGCTCCCTTCATCATCAAGAGCAAGTGGAAGGGATGCTTCGTCATTCCCAGTTTCTTGAAGAACGCCTTGATGAGAATGGTAGGAAAAATTTCCAATATGCCTATTGCTCGCGAACGGCAGACTCCATTGGCGGAGATTTTCTGGGAATCAAGATTACCGAGCAGAATGAAGCTTTTATCATCATTGGTGATGTCACAGGTCATGGAATCGAATCCGCAATGCTGTCTGTGGTCGCCTCTGGCATCATTCGGGGGGCCATTGGTGAGCAAAGCCTCAATCTTCAAGGAGTCCCTCTCGATCAACGAGTTCTGAGAATCATGGAGACTCTCAATCAGACAATCTTAGATATTTGTAAGAAGTACGATCGGTCCATGACCGTTTGTATTCTGGCTATTGATCTAGAGACTGGCCTGGGCCACTACTGTAACGGTGGCCACACTCCATTTGTATGGAAAAAAGGGGATTCCAGCTTATGCCTGGTGAATCGAGGTAGCATGGTTGGCCTATTAGAGGAACCACAATTCTCTGTGAGTGATATTCAGCTGCAAGATAAGGATATGATTATCATGATCACGGATGGATTGATTGAAAATGTTGGCCATTCACGGCGACTTTATACATTCAAGGATATTCAAAAGCATACGGAAGACAGTAGCAGTCCCTATCAGCTACGTGATCGCATTGAAATTGATCTCCAGGACCATTGGCAGGATATCCATCTGGAAGATGACAGTACTTATATCATCTTCCAGATGGATCGCAATACCAACCAAGCGGCATGAGACTAACCTACTCGATCGCTGACAGGTTGATGCTCACCGAGCCTAGATAGAAGTCATCGATGTCATTTACCCCTGTCACCGGTGCACTTATCATTTGAACCGTGTACTCTCCTTCAGAGAGGGCACCAAAATCATAGGAGACATCACCATCGGTAAGGTTTTGAAGAGCAATTCGTTCCCCACTCCCATCGAGAAGTTCCACATAGCTCGCAGCTGTAACCCCACAAATTTCTGAAGTCAGAACCGTCAAAGTCTGCCCTTCTGCGACAAAAAAGTTTTTACTTACACTTGGCTTCGATGGTCCAGCGACTAGATTCATGAGATCGATACATCGCAGTGGATTTGACCCTATCGATAGGCCATCTCCCATTTTCGCATTTTTTAGAAAAACTGTGCTTGATGCTAAAACCGGTTTTATAATTTCCAGGTCCATAGGGATCTGGTCGTCCGCAAAGCCGTCGATCTTTGCGACAACTCTATAATGACCCGAAAATGGAGTCGGAAACGAAAATTTGAACGGCCACTCAAGTTCGCTACTCGATTGGATATCAGTCAAACTATAGAAAAGCTCATCGTTAAACCATACGTCGAAGCTAGCCAGTGTACCTTCTTGAATGGCAATCGGGCCTTGATTTTGATCTCTCGCACCACAGGAAACATCGGCTTGAGCTATCTCATCGCCCAGCTCGGGATTCGCTGCATATCGTTGATCCACTCTACAAACGAGAAATGAGCCGGCAATCATCACAGGCTCTGATACCACTAAATCCTCGTCTTCTGCCATGGCTTCGGGTGTCTCTAATAAAGCGTCGGGCTGAGAAGAGGCTGCTCCTGAGAAACTCTCAGTGTTTTCACATCCTTGATTCAGGAAAAGTGAAATCACCAGAATGAGTCTGTAAAATCCAATCACAATAGCTCCCGTTTGGTTGTTCAGGCTACGATCATGCTATGCTAAGTGTAAAACTATTGATCTGTAATCTCTCTTCGGACGCGCCCTTCCAAGAGTCAAGTTATTTTGATTAAAGACTATTTTTCATATATTTTCAGATACTTAAACCATAGAACACAGTCACATTTTCGGAAACAAGCAAACCTTTCGAGCTTCAAGTAAGAACTCTATTAAGGGGAGCCGATCCTAAGTGACCAGGCTTAGTTTAGAGTTGTATGCTAGGGTCTACCAGACCTATGGTCTGTAGTTTTCAAGGATCACTAGGTAATATCTGACAACATGTCATCTCATATAGATTCCAAACTTAGCCGACAAGCCTTAATGAAACGCTTGAATCCCGCGAGTTCTTTATGTCTAATTTCGAAAATCTCCGTAATTTTATAATCATCTCGATTCCATACTTTATGTTAGTATCTACATTTCTAGCTACCCTAGTTTTCTCCCTAGGTTTTTGGCTGCGATCGAAGGATAAGAATGATGCTCGACAAGTCTATCTTGTAGCTGGCGTCTTAAATGTAACCATCTTTCTAATATGTGCCTTCTACCTGACAGTCCTGATTCAGTCTGTTCTCGATTGGGAAAATTACAAACTGTTTTTAGTAGCCACGTTTGTGTCAGGCCTCACAGCCTCCACCAAGGCTATGTTTGAAGCTCTCAATCAAGATCTGAAGTCAAAGTTCGAGGCGCGCTGGTTCTTATACTACGTGATCCGCCCCGTTTGTGGGGGACTCATCGGTGGAATATTAGCCTGGGCGCTGTTCTCAATGGTGCTTACTGCCAATGGTGAGGCTGTCAGTTCCAAAGACTACCCTCCCCTAATCATTTCTGCAGCTTCATTTGGTTGGCTCTGGGAAAAGGTTCAATCAGCTTTAGGGTCAAGCCGGGAAGATCAGCAACAAAGCACTCCAAACCCTCAAACTATCATTGTCCACCAAGAATCACGAGACGATGACAATCACCGTGCGGCAAGCTAATACCTACCTATCTATGCCGCTTTTTGACTAGGAAGTTCCTTTACCCATTGGATGAATAGCAGGCAAATATCATCGTCAATATTTGAACTACCAAAACGCTCTGTGACTAGCTTACAGAACGTTTCAGATGTTTGATCAAAGTCAGGATTAGTGAGGATTCTCCTGATAAATCGCGATTTGATGGCTAGATTGGTGTTGATATGATTCTCAATCAGCCCATCGGTAAACAGAAAAAGGTAGTCTCCAGGACTAAGGCGAAACTCTCGCTGGCCGAAGGTGCCATTGGGAACACGGCCAAGGGGATCTCCAGGAATTAAAAGACTATGAACCATGTCGTGATCATGAACTAGCACCGGCCGATGACCAGCATTCAAATAATATCCTTCTCCAGTTTCGATATTGAAGCCAACGAAGGCCATAGTCATATATCGCGAGGTAACTTGGCTATAGTAGTAAACCACACGATTTAGCTCCTGAGCCAAAAGTTCAAGGACATCTTTACAGGTAAGACTCTGCAAGCGGCTTAGATAGTTCATCGCTAGCTTGATTGCTCCCGCAACAACAGCAGTAATCATCGCCGACGGCAGCCCGTGTCCTGTGACATCACCAATGAAAGTGAAAAAGTTGCGATTTTTCTCGTCATAGAAGTAGCTGTACCAATCACCACCTACATTTTCTGCTGGCAGGTAAAGCGAATTGATCTTTACATATTCCAAAGGAGGTGGTCGCTCAAATGTTGCTTGCTGGATTACTTTTGCAGCATCAAAGCTGGACTGCATTTTCACTTTCTGAATTTCGAGCCTAAGGTTCTCTAGCTTGATAGATTCAAGTTCTTGAGAGATTTTGTTCGAGTGATTCAACTCACTCACCAGAAGGCTGAGTTCGTCTTGATATTTCTCTGATCGCTCCAGGCTTAAAGGTGGCGATGATGAATCTCTATCGCGACTGTAAGACTGGATGTAATCAGAAATGCGATTAAGATGCCTGGTAACCAGCAGGTAGAATATGATAAGTATTAACGTTGATACAATGATCGTCTTAAGGCCTTGTGTCAGAAAAAAAACAAGTGCTTTATCGATCAAGCGCTTGTAGATAGCTCCCTTAGAAACTACCACTGTTGCAAGGCCGATTTTTTCCTTTGGTTCTCCAAAATAGAGGGGAAATTCATTCTGAACGCGAAACTGAGCAAAAAATCTATCAGATGGATTTTCCTTTCCTTCTGCGAAAGCCACTTCGCCAGTACTATGAGTAATTGTGATCTCTTGAATGGCTGAAATTCCTAAAACTCCCTTGCCGATAGTCTGCACCATCTCCTGATCCAGGTTGTAGAGCGACTCTTCAAGGCTTGGAATGGTAGATGTTTGAATGCCGTGGAGGGTTTGATCAAGAACACTCATTTCGGAGACATAGTCGAGCCAAAAAGCAATTGCAGTAAAAGCCGTTGTCGTTACCGAACTCACAGCCAGGATCCAGATCAAGAGGCGTTTGCCTAAGCGATAGTTGCTAAATTGTTTCATCTTTTGGCTTTACTCAGGGTACTATGTCTATACCTGTTATCGGTTGTCGCAATCCAAATTCAAGCCCGGAGGGAAACTTATGCAAGCTGCCATCATTATTGCAATTTTTTGCATTCTTTCAACCCCTCAGAAAAACGTTTACGCTAAAGAGCAGGGGCCCATCAGCTTGGTTGGTGAGGATCTGGAAGACATCACGCAAACAGATGGAAAAGGTCTTTATTGGGAAGTTTTTGAGAAGATTTTTTTAGATGCAGGGTTCCAGATAGAAAAAAAAATTCAACCCTACGCTCGCGGCCAGCATCTGGTCCAACACAAAAAAGTGGATGGCTTAATAGGTGCCTACAAAGACGAATTCGATCAAGCGATCTTTCCAAAACTGCATTTTGACCACGACAAGGTTCTCGCCCTCTTTCGCAGCGGAGATTTTAAGAATTGGCAGGGGCAACCAAGCTTATCGAATAAGGTTGTAGCTTGGATACGAGGCTATGAGTATGATGCTTACTTAGAAATTAAGGATTTTACCATTAAACAGCTTAAAAACCGAAGCCAGGCGTTTCAGATGCTGAAGCGAGGCAGGATTGACATTTTTCTCGATCCTAAAGAAGATCTCAATAACGAGCTTCAAAAGCAAATTGAAAAGAAAATGGTGAAGAAGGATGAGTTTAAGACTCAGCTCGCGATAACTCTAAATCTATACATTGCATTTCAAGACACAGAACGAGGCAAGAACTTGGCTAGTGTTTACGACCAGCAGATTGCCAAGTTTGTTAAAAATGGCAAGCTCAAGCCACTTTTTGAGAAGTGGGGCGTGGAATACCCCCACTAGTGCTTAGTCACATTGGATTCTCAGCTAGGCGTCGAGGAATGATTGAGGAGATAGTACTCCCGTACAGCGACGATTGAGAGACGAAGACAACAACGCTGAGGATTCAATGTGACTAAGCACTAGTGCCTAGGACTCTATCCCCGGCCACGGCGTCGAGGACGGCGACCCTGCGACCCTGACTTCGATCGCTCCCGAGGTCGCTGACCTTGCTGTGAACGACCACCTTCATCTCTGTTTCCAGATCGTTGGGGCCGCCGCCGCGGCCCAGCAATACCATCGAGAGTTTCATTTTTTGCAAGGTAGTTAGAAATTTGAATTCCAACTTCTTTTCGCAATAGAAGGATCTCGTCTGGAGTGAGTTCATAGGGGCTTTCTTCGAAAGACTCAAAGAACGAAGCAAAGTAGTAATGTAGTGTGAGAGCCTTGACATTGTTTTCGGCTCGTTCAAGAGCCACCGAGCCCTTGATAGGTGCCGTGTCGATGTCCACCCACTGCTTTCTTGGCTTCTCCTGGCTGACAACCCGAAGGACATTTTCGAATGACTCGTAAAGGACTTCCTCATACTGATCCGAGTCAAACGGCGTATTCAGTAAGCGAAAGATCATGGGGAAAGGAACATTCATGGCCCGCAAGGCCTTGGTCCCTGATTTATCGATGCCGAGTTCCTTCGCGACACGACTGGCAGCCTGTTCTAGGATTTGAGCTTTATTAAAACGCTCAGAATCGACCATATGAGCTTGGCGAGCCTTCTGCCACGTGTACTTATTTTTAGCCGCTAGCGTTTGAATGATCGACGAAAGTTCATGATTCAGAGTCTGATAGGAATCCCAAAGCTGACGGTAGGTAATCGACACATAGACACGATCGATCTTACCTAACTTCTTATAGAAGCCATCGCGAATCACAGATTCATCAACCTGGAACTTCGTAAGTCCAGGCACAACACCAACTTCACCGGCCTCCTGGAACATCCCGTAACGACCAGCTCGACCCCCAATTTGGATTACTTCAGTACCTTCAAGGTCTCTGATGGATTCACCGTCAAACTTATCACTTTGAGAGAATAGAACCCTCTTAATCGGTAGGTTCAAACCCATGCCGATGGCATCGGTAGCCACCAGTATATCAGTTTCGCCGGAACGGAAACGTTCAGCCTCGGATCGCCGCACATCTGGTGATAGGGCACCGTAGATCACAGAAACCGTATACCCCTCATTCAATAGACGGTTACGGATCATATGAATCGACTTCTTAGTAAATGCAACGATCGCAGTACCTTTAAGATCGTCTTTCGTGCCTTTACCCAAGGAGTAGCGGCCAATCCAGCTCAGTGGATTCTTCCGTTCCAAGCGTTTAACCTTGAAAAGGTCCCCCGTGAGGCTGCAGATTTCCTGAACAATCTCTACAGCGTTGTCTGAGCCTGTGAGCACGACCTTGTCGGCATTGATATTAAGGAGAGCTTCCATAAACGCACCACCGCGCCCCTTATCGGAGATCATCTGAATCTCGTCAATGATCGCACAGTCATACTGCTGCTCACGATCAAAGGTTTCGATGGTCTGGCTAATGTGAGTTGCGCCGGGAACGATATCTCGCTCCTCACCAGTGATGAGGGATACTTTCTTACCGCGCTTTTGTAATTCTTCAACCCCCTCAAGGGCCAGCAGTCTCAGCGGACCGAGATAGACGCCGGTCTCATATTTGGCAAGCTCTTCAAAGGCCATATAGCTTTTGCCACTATTTGTGGGGCCAGCGTAAAAGAGTATTTGCCGTACGCGACGGTCCTGATGACCCTTAAATATATCCGCGTGGCTGGTTGCAAGGCGAGCGAGACTAAAGTCAGCAAAGCGTTTCTCCAGAATGGCCTTGAAGTTTTTGGCTTGTTTTAAGCTGCCACAGGCAAAGGAGTTATGCCGCTCTGCAAAGGTATGAAAACCATCTTTCTCCATGTTTTGCTCAATGAAGAACTTACAGGTATCGAGATACTTATCACGCTTCTTAAGAAGCCCATCGGAGTTTGGTAGCTTGTTTTGATTGAGAAAACCTTGCAATAGTGAAAATTTGGCCAAGTCTTGAGCAACTTCTGGCTCCATCCCCAGCAACAGCTGCCTTGACCTTTTGTGGCTCAAAACACCTTTATAGGTTTCTTTCCAAAAGCTTTCAATTTTGAGCTGGCAGCGATAGCCCTCAACTAGATCCTTAAACTGGAATCGATAGTCAACTTGTAGCTCCCAGGGATGCCGCGAGTGTACTTCAAAGTGGGTGTCCACCTCGACATCAGAGTGTTTCGACAGCTCATCATAGGCCGCAACTTGGTGGCGATATAGAGGCTCCAAGTCCAGCGATCGATCGAGCTCAAACACAATGCGTGGAGCAGCTGGGAGAATGTTAGCTTCTTGACTATTCTTTACTGTATGGACCTTCATCTTGAACGCTTGCTCGAAGCTACTCCCCACCTGGAGCATAAGACGCTCCATCGTTTCTAACCAAGGGTCGAGTGCAAGACTTGATTCTATCTTGGTCAATGCCGCTTGGTAGCGATTATACAGAGGATGTTCTAAGTGAAGCGTCCCTTGGTTTGATAATATAGTGACCAGGTACTCACCTGCCTTGGCAACAGCATTCTTAACGGTGAGCTTGACTTTTTCTTCTTTAGTCCAAGTGACAAACGAATCACGAAAGTCTGGATCGTGAACTGCATCCTGAAGCAAGCGGTTGAGGTGATCATAAGCTTGGGTAAGCGATTGCAGCTCATCAGCTAAAGCCTTGGTCATGGGCTCTTGGGCCTCTCGAAGGCTACTTTCGTAGGATTCAATCGTTTCATTTATACCGGAGACCGGGGCAAACAATGAATGCTTGGCTAAGCGCTCTTTAAGAGCTGCCAGATCTTTGAGAAGGCGTTCAAATCGCACCTGCACCTGGCCCATACCTTCGATGTGGCCGCTGGGATCGTATTGCTCGTCGAGGTAACGTTTGGCCTCCGCAACGATAGAATCAAGTGCTTCGTCGAGACGGCCGTGGACTAGTTCGTCGCGAACTCGCTCCGACTCTTCAACCATCTCCTGAATCACTCGCTCAGCCGCTTCAAAATAATGAAGATTAGGTTTCTTCACCCAAATGCCAGCTCGCTTCTTAGATATGGGAGGTATCACGAGAACATAGCCTGCCTGCCCCGCTGCCACCGCAGATAGCCCAAGATCTGAAAGTGTCACACCATAATCGAAAGCTGTGCTTAGCTCGGGAATTTGGCTGTAGGGTTTTCGAAATGCATACTCAGCTAGGTAGGGGTATGGAATCAAGCGTAGCTCCTCATCATCGTTCCAAAAGGCATCTGCCAAACTGTTAGACCGTCATAGCTATCACATCGGCCTCAGTAAAATCACCACAAACTTCTACACCTTTAGAATTACAGCATATTCTTTTCATTGACAAAGCAAAATTAGCGGCCACTCAGGCTCTCAACAGCTAGAACAAGCCTATAAAGCCCGGATGGTGCTAGAAAAGAACGATAGCTCTGGGGGAGAAAATGGCAATTTTCCCGACTATCCTGGCCACTCCCAGCCGCCTATACTTGATGCGTCTTATTTGCAGTTGCTCGGATCGTAGAATACCTTAGGGTCTTGATAAATGAGGAGGATACATGCGAGTTGCGATTGTTGGGGCAAGTGGATTCATTGGCGTAAGCTTACTCAAAGCCTTGACTGGCACCTATCAGTGCCAAGCTCTGTCGCGGAGTCGGCCGCGCCTCGACGACGGTGAGTACGACTGGGCTCCCTGCGATCTTCATAACCTGCGAGATCTGGAAAAAAGTCTCTCCGGCTGCGACGTTGCGATCTATCTGGTTCATTCGATGCTAGCATCGGCCGGCCTCAACCAGGGAAACTTTCAAGACTTCGATATTTCCCTAGCCGACAACTTTGCTAGGGCAGCCCGTACCTGTGGTGTCAAGAGGGTGATTTACTTGTCGGGACTCATTCCAGATGGCAAGCGTTCGACACACCTGGAAAGCCGGCTCGAAGTGGAATCTCTGCTACGCACCTATTACCCTGACGTCACAATTCTTCGGGCAGGAATTATCGCAGGATCTCGGGGTTCGTCGTTCTCCATGATGTATCGCCTATCAAAGAAGTTACCATTGATGCTTCTCCCATCATGGACAGAGACCTTATCCCAACCGGTTTATGTGGATGATGTGGTCCTTGCTATTGAGCACTGCCTAAGTCAAAGCGAAACTTCCGGCCACACCTATGACTTAGGCAGCGAGCCACCCTTGTCCTATGAAACCATGATGAAGATGATTGGCAAGAAAGTTGCTCGCGAGCCTAAAATCGTGCATATCGACACTTTCTCACCGACTCTTTCGAGCCTATGGATAACTCTGATTTCTGGTGCGCCTTTGGAATTGACGAGACCTCTGGTGGGAAGTCTTAAACAACCTATGCTCGTACGCGATCAGCACCGGCTTAAAATTCCAGGCCACCGATTTGTCAGCTTCGCCGAGGCCTTAGATAAAATTTTTGCTAGTAAAGATATCGAATCATTCCGCCCCCCACATGCCTTCCGTTCGTGGTTTCGGAAGCAAAGTGGGCGCCAGGTTCGCTCTATCCAGCGCCTCAGCCTCCCCAAGGGCTGGACGGCAGATGATGTGGCTCACGAGTATTTAAATTGGCTGCCTCGGGCCATGCGCTACATCATATCCGTTCGCGTCGAGGATAACTGTGCTTATTTCTACATTAACCATACGCGAATCGATTTACTCAAGCTCCAGTACTCCGCAGAAAGGAGCGAACCAACTCGAAGCTTGTTTTATATCAAAGGGGGAATCTTAGCCCATAAGCAGAAGCAACGAGGACGCTTGGAGTTCCGCCAACTGCCTCACGAAGACAGTATACTGGCAGCGATCCACGACTATGTCCCAGCTCTGCCCTGGATGGTTTATCGCTTCAGCCAGGCGATCATTCACGGCTTGGTCATGAGACAATTCACCAAACACCTCTTTTCAGCTAAAGCGAAGTTGCCCGTTGCGAGAAAGCATGATCGCTTAGCGGCCCAGGAGAGACCACAACAGACGCAAGCTTAGAAACCAGCCCAGCATAAGAATGGGTATAGCGATCAATGTCATTGCCGAAAGACTTGGAGTTTTCCCATGAGACGTCGGCGTCAAGCGTTGATCCATCTTCCAAACTTGATAGAAAAGATAGTGGATTAACGCCCATCCTCCACCAACACTGAGAATCCAATCCGTAACCCAATGCTGCATTTGCATAGATCGACTGACTCCCATCGCAAAACTAAGTGAGATTGAAGCCAGCAGTGCTAATACTAGGATCAAACGGGTCTTTTGCCGATAAAAACGATGATAGATGCAGTAGGATAAGGTGATAAGAATCAGAAAGGTCGAGGTATGGCCGCTAGGGAGGCTTCCCGAAAAACGATCACTCATCCAATCAAAGGCACCAGGCAGATACCAAGGGCTAAATGGAGCTTCGTCTTTCGCCACCAGATAGGGTCGAGCTCGTCCCCATAAGTGTTTCAGTGGATGGATAAAGCCAATAGCTGTGACCAGTCCCGAATAGAGGATAAAACTCGACCAAAGCCAAAGCCGCGCAAGGCGATCATGCTTGGCCTTCCAAGGCAGGATCAAGATCAATACCACTAGTGCAATGATGTATAGGAAGACCGGATAATCGCTGGCCCCAATAGGATCGCCTTCAAAGATGCTTTGATGCCAATACTGGGCAAAGCTTGCCACGCGATGCTCCGCTAGCCAATGAGTCAATGGTTGATCCCAAGGCCCTATAGCGGCCAACACAAAGCAAGTCGCTACGAGAATTTTTATGGTGCCAGCCTGTGGAACTAGCTCTTGAAGCCTGGTCAGCGCTAGCTTTTGATGTTGCAATACGCGATTCCTAGTGAGACTCTTTCAATCCAAAGGTGCCTAGAACTGGGTAGTGATCGGACACCACTTCTCTAATGATCGCCGAGTCTAAAGAATCCAATCGGTCATTGTAAAGCAGGAAATCGAGACGTAAGGTTGCTAGCGTGTCATTCCGGAAGGTAAACCCGCCAAACCAGCTATTTTCGAGACGATTGTCTTTGAGGTTTTTACCTAAGGCTTTCAAGGGCCAGGAGCCTGGGGTTGCATTCAAATCTCCCCCAAGAATGATGGGGCCATCGAGCTGGCTTAAGTAGTCTTCGACAAAGGCAAGTTCCTGCTTCTGAAACTGAAAAAGCTTCAATCCCCACCGAAACTTATCCCACGGATGATGACTTGGTGCCCGGCCAGCGATCAAACGCAAGGAAATCACATGAATATTCTGACCGTGAATCCTCACCACAGCATGACCGAATTGCCGCCTACTCATGTTAGAAAAGTTCATATCGGTGTTATGCCGCGTCAAAGACACTTCAGGGGATGGCAGCGGCACATCCGTATAGGAAACCAACTCGTGGCGAGTCAACACGGTCGTTGAAGATGCGCTATGTCCCCAGTAGTAGTTGGGAATATGCTCCGCAGCGAGATCCTCGCCATGCTCCTGACGCTCTCGGGTGAGACAGTTTTCGGAAAGTAGTACGACATCTGGCTGAAAGTCTTCGATAAAGCCAAATACAGCCTGAACGCCCTTGGTATAGCATTGGGCGTTAAGAGCGAGTGCTTGGACCTTTCGGTCTTGATTTTTACCATCAGCGTAAAGCTCAGCGCTCTTGATGGCTTGGCTAAACAAGCGATGATCGCCGTCGATACCATAGCTTAGCCCAGCAATGGCAATAGCCACCAAGCCCATCCTACTATGGCCTACCGATGCCAGGAGAGCAAACGCTAGGATAGCCAGACCGATAGCAAAATGCGTGGGTAGGTACGATGCTACAGCTATGGGGTCCCAGGCAAGTGCTGCTGGGATCGCCGCCATTGAGCGTAGTAGAATGAGGGAAAGCAATAGCCAAGATATCCCATAAGCTATTATTTTGTATATGGTTTTCAAGGGTGAAACGACAATGACCATAGCTTCCTCACAACGTCAGTGGTCCCCATAAGGCCTCCCATCGCTAAATGGCGAGACCTTAGCCTAGGCTACAAAGCTGATAGAGTACGCCAATAAATTTTCGATAAATGATTGCAGTATGTTTCATAATTGGTATTTAAATTTTCCGAGGCGTAGGTTTGAAAGATCGGGCTGAAATTTCTCGCTGAATGATTTAGGATCGGTCACCTTGTGAGATGGTGAGTTTCTGCCTCGTCAGAGATTAAGACTTTTAACGGGAATTTAGTTTGTGAAGGCCATATGACCTCCTTTGTCAGCTCGTACCGCACGGCACTTAAGCAGTTTTTCGAACAATCATGGCTTGGCTACCTATTCATTGCTCTGTATGGCATCCGCTATGGGATGGCAGCAAGCATCCCTTTGGGCAATGACGAGGCCTACTACTGGGATTGGGGCCGCGCGCTCCAGCTTTCCTACTACGATCATCCACCCTTCGTAGCCTGGCTTTCAAAACTCGGCCAGTGGGTATGGCCCTTTTCTGGCTACCTGGAAGGCCGGTTTTGGATTCCCATCGCCCACTTAGGCCTCAGCTTGAACCTCATCTATATTGCTAGCAAACTGAGTAGAAACGCTCTTAGCGTAAATCAGAAGCTTGTTTTTCTTCTGGCAACCCAATTGGCCCCTATTATCAATCTTGGTGGGTTTATGCTGATGCCAGATGCTGGGCTACTTCTTTGGCTTTCTGCATTTCTCGCCTTAGGGATTTACATTTTAAAAGAGCAGCACGGTCAGCTTTCTAGTTTCCAGGGCTTTCTTCTAGGCTTGCTGGTGGGTCTCTCGTTTCTAAGCAAATACCACGGCATTGCTATCGGTGGTGCTGGCAGCCTATACTTATTCCTTGCTTGCAAAGACTGTCGAAAACTCAGTCGGGTAAGTGCCTACCTGGTGGGCTTTGCCATCGCAGTGAGTCCCGTGGTCTTTTGGAACATAGCCAATCAATTTGCATCCTTCCGATTCCAACTCAGCCATGGCTTTGCAGAGCCTAGCTTCCATCTCGACTGGGGACTCAGAATCATAACAGCTGAATTACTCCTACTCACGCCCTTAGTCCTGTGGGGGCTGATCAAAGGCGTAAGACTTGGAATAGGTAACCAAGGGGTTCAGCTCCTGTGTGCCGCCTCCTTACCCTTGCTTGCCCTTGTCATTGCCATGAGCTTTTTCAAAGAAGTGCTACCTCACTGGCCTCTACCAAGCTTGTGGCTATTGAGTCCGGTGATCGTTTTAGGCAATCCATCGGCGAAGTCGTGGTGGTTCAAGGGCAATGTGATTTATAGCACAGCGTTGGTAGGAATTCTGGCTCTTGCCGTTGGGGTTCCTTCCCTTCGACAAAGTTTGCTGACGAGCCTGGGTGGTAAACCTCAAGGACTTGGTGAACTAACCCTTTGGCCTTATCTAGTCGAAGACCTAAAAGAGCGAGAGGCCTTTAGTCCGGCTCACTTTTCCCACCTCGACCTTCCCGCACACTGTAAGGACCAGCCGCGGATTGGCAGTTTCCGCTGGTTCTGGGGTGCCCAACTTTCGTTTTATATGGATGGTCAGCCATCGATTCATGTATTCGATCAAAATCGCCCCAGCTACTACGACTTCCGGGATGACCTTTCATCCGATGTTGGTTGCCCTATAGTTTTTATCGGCGACAAACGCCATGCGAACCAGCCATGGCTTTCTCAGTATATTGACACAATCGACACGGAAGTTTTTCTGCCCTCGATGCACCAGGACCGAGAATCCATTATCATCTGGGGAACCATTCGCAAGCCATTCAATCGATTATCCCAACTGGGTAAGGAAGCAAGTAAGGGTAAATCCTAGCTCTTAGGCCGAGGAGTCGAGGAGCTTATGCTTGGTATCAAAGTCATTGCGAAACGCTAGAAATCTGGCCTTCGAATCATCGCGGACCCGATAATTTCGGTCTTCTAAGTTAATCACACGGAATCGGGCCTGCTCCTCTGGAGGCAACTCCTCATAAACATCCTGCTGAATCGTAAGTATATTGGAGAGGGGCACCCCTTCTCGGTCAAATATCAGCTTTCTCATCGCCTCGTACCTTGTGGCGAGTACCACTGCTGGCCCCCAAAGGTCGTGACGGATCGCCCCAGCTTTTGAGAAGTAGCCCTTCACCTTTCCCTTAGCAATTCCGATCGAGCAGTTAAAAGGCCTCTGATAAGGGTCTTTGTTCATGATTTCATTGAATAGACTCATGAATTTCAAAGCTAGGTCTAAAGCGCTGCTAGACTGATTGTTACCAACCTCGCGAAACGGAAAGCCCACTGAGCAAAGAAAGACATCGCCCATTTCTTTGATCAAATAGGCTGATGATCGCAGTGTTTTCCTATCATAGTCGTCCGTCATCATTATCCGGCACTGAGACATAAATTCTTCCCAATTCTCAGCAAAAAACTCTGAATCAGCACGAGAGCTACCGATGACATCAAAGGCCAGCACACAAGCTTGCTCGATCCCAACTGGCATGGTGCTTTCAAGAACTGCACCTTGCTTCATCTGTTCCAGCTGATGTGGATAGAAAACCTTTGCTAATTGCCGGTAGCTATGTTCCCGCTCCCGCTCAGTCACTAGAATTTTTTGGGCCATCGCGGCAAGCATAAAGAGGTTTTCAAGGCTCGTGCCGTAGAGCATCGCTCGTTTTAGGACTGGATAATCTAGCACGTTGAAATTATATAGGACATTAAGCAAAACGCTGACAATCATAGTTCCGTAGCCCACACAATAAATAAGTGCATAAGCCGTGCGATCTCTGATGGCGACAAAGACTCCACATGCTAACAGGAATGGTGAGCAGAACAGCACGATGGTTTGTAGAAAATCAAATCCTTTGAGGGGATAAAACATGGTGTAGACGGTGCCCAACACCGTCATGATACAAGTTAATTGGCTCAGCCTAAAAATAATTTTAAAGCGGCTAAGGCTTAGGAAGTACATGGAGTAGAGCGTGGCGAATAGAGCCATCACTCCTGCGCTCACTCCGATTCCATCATTTTCCCCCCAGAGACCGTCGGTAACCCGCCAAACAGATATTGCCCAGAAGGCAAAGCCTACTAGATAAAAGAGATAAGAGAGGCTGGTACGATCGGAATAGGCGAGAAACAGCATGATATTGAAGAAGAGGCTCATGAATATGATGGCAAGAACAATCGAAAACTCTAGGTCTCGTTGATGCCGCGTTACCAAATATTCACTTAAGGTATCCCAATAGCGAAGTGCAAAGATGATCTCTAGCTTTGGCTGAATTTTGAAATGAACAGTTATCTGTGTATCAGCTGGAATCGTAAGTGGAATCGATCGATGATTGTGAGATTCCCCTAGCCGAAGAGTCCCTCGAAGCTCTCCGTTTACAAACATATCCGTCTGTCTATAGCGAAAACCATCAGCATCGAAGTAAATAGTTTTTGAGTGATTTCCTGAGTTAGCGAATTGAAAACGAGCCCATATGTGGCGGCTACTACCGTGGATCTTGGGATCAAGGCTCGCAAAATGGAAAAAGTCTCTGGAGCCGGCAACAAACTTCACCTGATTTTCTGGCTGCAAAATATCTTGGATAGACATTTCATCTGCTACCAGAAATTGCCCATAAGTTCCAAGAAAACGCCCCTGCCACTGATCGCCCGCAACATCAACCACACCAGCCCAGGAGTGCGTGCCTAGTATAAGTGCAAACGTGATGATGGTAATCCGAAGCATACAAACCCTAACGAACGTAAGTTTCCTCATGTACCACTCGGCAGACTAGATACTCGACTAGCAGGCAATTTTTACTGGCCTAGAACGCAACATTTTGGTTTTTGACTGATTGGGTGAATTTTAACAGTATTGGGCAAATAGATTAGGCCTGTCGACGACAAGCCACAACGTATGGCGTTCATCAGGGCATATCAATTGTTTGTGTTCCCAAACGTCAACAGCCCCTAGTCAATGCCATCGTTCAATGACCATTGCTAAGACTAGACGAAGAAAATTTTACGACAGTTTGGAGGACGAGCTTTTTTAAACGAAACTTTTCCCTCTGTGAACTGATTAGGGATTTCTTAATGGGGCGCTCTCAGGAGCGCCCTGCTTCTTTGTTCCTATTGCTTTGCAACTTCGTAAACGGTGGTTGTTCCGCTCACTTCATGGCCAACAATCAACAGGTTGCGCCCCGTTGGATTTTGATCGGCACTGACAAAAACCAAACCCTCAGGACCTAAATCTCCGGCACCATCTTGGCTCGCATCGAGAGCTTCGAAATTACGGCTGCTAAAGTAAGTAAGATAGCGACTGTTCGCTGGATCGGTGATGTCATAGACCATGATACCGCTCACACGTTCCAAACCGATAAATGCGAGAGTTCGTCCATCGATTGTCCCCAGAGCAACACCCTCCGGCTCCGGCCCTTTATCATCGCTTCGATTGTCAACACTTTGGTTTTTATCATTGGTCTGATTGAACTGATTTGGAAAGTCTTGGGCTAAAATGGATTCAAAATCCGATGCACTGTCAAACACTAGCTGACCATCGTCCTTAAAGATACTGAACGAACGTGCACCAAAGGAATATAGCTTCTGGTACACACCCAAGCGATCCGCACCTTGGGATGCCGTTACAGTAAGCCTTAGATCCTGAAGTTGGCCAAACTTCGGCCCCAAGTCAAGATCTGAAAGCCGTGCTTCTTCATAATCTCTGGCATCTCCTTCGTTGGCAGTAACGATAAACGTCTCACCTTCGACTGCATAGCTGGCAATGCCATCTGGCTGATACATACCGTAAATGCCTGGATAGGCTGAAAGCTTGATGCCATCACGATCGCTGATATCGAGCTTGTTAGCCTCGATGCCATAATCTTTGTAACCCAAACCTACAATCTTTGCGATTCGCTTAGCCTTGAGATCAACAACTGCTAGAGCATTGTTTTCCTGAAGACTCACAAATGCTTTGCTGCCGTCATGACTAACGGTGATGTACTCTGGTTCAAGATCCTGGGCAACAGTTGCTCCAAGGCCAAAGATCCGCATTTTATCGAGATCTAGCTCTTGATGACGGCTGGCTCCTTTATTGAAGTCCTTAAATCCCAGGTGAGCCACCTTCCCCGTCGAACCTTGGCTCAGATCGATGATCGAAATAGAGCCTTCAGGGTCAACAGTCAAGTCTCCGTTCGGTTCGCCTTCATTTGCCACAAGGATCAACGAACCGCTAAAGGTCACCATATCAGGTAAGGCCCCCACTTCGTAGACCGACTCCACCTTCAAACTCACTGCATTCAGTACAAAAACGTAGCCTGGATCTTGCTTAACAGCAGCTTCCACCGCCACTGCGATACGATCACCGCCGACAGCCACACTATTGGCAGCGCCTAGGGGGCGCTTGATCCCTTGCCCTTTACTGAGGTCCGACACGCTAAGACTTTTTTCCAAAGCAAGTGATCCGCTGTTGCTTAACGTCATGATGTCTAGTGACGTGGTTCCCGCGTTCACCGCAATAACCCGATTCGTAGGCGTATGATACTGAATAATCTCGGAGCCGCCTTCGTCGAATAGCCCTGTCTTGTAACGGGATAAAAGCTTCAGCTCGACGCCGAAAGGCTTCGAACTGACTAGGTTTTGTTGCTGTTCTTCCACTGGGGCTGGCTCTCGCTCGTCGCTAGAGGACGAACAAGCAGACACAGAGAAAATTGTCATACTACTCAAAAGGGAGATCCAAGACCTTCGATTCAGAACCATCGCAGTAACCTCTTTGCTATAAATAAGTGGACGCCAATTTATATTGACCATGTAAAGAAAGTGTGAAGCAAGATTAAAGAATAATTGAAAAAAGTTCCAGTTGGTGGGAACTCCGATTTTTCATGAAGCTTCCTCAAAACTTAGACAACTGTCAAACATGACATTCGCGCCATTGACGCCTTTGATTCTCGAAGTTTCTCGTATTCAGCCTCGTTTACTTGAATTAGACTGACTCAACTATCTTTCTAGAGACGACAATTCATTATGCGGAGGGCAATCGGGT
Source organism: Pseudobacteriovorax antillogorgiicola (assembly GCF_900177345.1). Taxonomy (NCBI): domain Bacteria; kingdom Pseudomonadati; phylum Bdellovibrionota; class Oligoflexia; order Oligoflexales; family Pseudobacteriovoracaceae; genus Pseudobacteriovorax; species Pseudobacteriovorax antillogorgiicola. The sequence continues at coordinate 147,702 of NZ_FWZT01000016.1, read as the reverse complement.
GAATCAAAAATATTCTCCAAAGTCACATGGAGCAGCTCATTCAGGGAGTCTGGGTCTCGTTGTGCGGGAGCATTTAAAAGAGAATTACCGCGATATCTATACTCCCGAAGCCATGAGCGCTCTTTCATACATGGCTCAATTTAACCAAGAACAGCATCTCCTCATGCAAAAACGCTATGTACGAAGAGCTGAGCGATTTCGCGATAAGCTTGCCATAACGTTCTTGGATGAAAATAGCCAAATTGGGAATACCAATATCACCGTAGGAGACGCTCGGGAGGGAAAGTTCGTAGGTTCGCCAATTCCTGACGATCTGAAGCGGCAGTGGATCCAAGGAACCGGCCCAGCGACAAAACCTAGAGCAACTTTGGCAAAAAGCCTTAGGAATGTTTCCTATGCCCTTCTTTCGGGAGCAGATGGCTGGATGTTTGACGGCGAGGACGCTCTTGGTCAAACCGAAACCATGTCTCTCGATAATCTACGCAATCTAAAACTCGCCAACACTAGCGATCCACTCTTTCTTTCAATCTCGGAACAAGTTGCTACCGAGATGAATCGCTGGTCGCAATCATTTTTATCGAAAGATATTATCGATGATGTTGAGAAGCAGCTGAAATTTACGACACGAATTTATCGGGCCCGAGGCCTACACCTCGATGATCGGCACATCCGTACTGAGGCTGGCCAGGCTCTATCGGCTTCTATTACAGACTTAACACTGTATGTCTGCAACAACTACCGAAGCTTGATGGAGCAAGGCCGTTCTGTGGTTTTGTATCTACCGAAGATTCAAACCGCAGAGGAAGCTGGCTTCTGGAATCGCATGCTCTGCGCTCTTGAAGACTATCTAGAAATTCCTGTGGGCACGATCAAGGCCTACGTTCTCGTCGAGCAGTTGGAAGCAACCTTTCAGCTCATGGAAATCAGAGCGGCACTGTCTCCCCATTTTGTAGGCTTTAACACAGGGCGTTGGGACTACATCAATAGCGTCGCTGATGCTATGGCCTTTGACCCGAACTTCATCAATCCCAATATCGAAGAAATTGGAATGACTTATGGCTATATGCGCAATTACGAAGACAGGGTCAGACGCGCTGTCAATACCCCAGACTTAGAGGGTCAATTTGCACTCTGGCAAGGGGGAATGGAGCCAAACATTCCAGTCGGATCTTCCGAGGGAGTCGAAGCTTCCATGAAGAAAGCCGTCAAAGGTGCTGAAAGAGAGCGTGAGGCTGGAGCTAGCGGCAAATGGGTGGCTCACTGGAAAATGGTCCACATCGTAAGGCCGGTCTGGGAGAAGGCAGGGGAAGAAAACCAATGCGGTCGCTCATTCCCCCCATTGACCTACACCAAGGAAGATCAGGATGGCCTAACCCTTCTAGAAGACGCCACCACCGACATCCGAGGTGCACGCAACCTGATTAGCGTTGCCCTCCAGTATGGCAATGCGTTTGCTCAAGGCTTTCAAGCGGCTGCATTGAAACCTGCCGACTTTTTTAATGATCCATCCGTACTCTACTTGATGGAAGATATGGCGACAGGCGAGATCCGGGTGAGCATTCTTTGGGAATGGCTCCACAAGGGGGCAAAGCTAACTGAAGCAGACTCCGCATTGAGTCTGAAGAAGGGCGATGTCTTCAATGAAGAAATCTTCTCAAAGCTCATGGAGCAAGAGTACCAAAAGCTTTTGGATGCTAAGGATAAAGATGTTCATGACGACTCAAAAACAACCACCCTACCCATAGCTCGAAGTATTGTGGATCGATATGTTCGTGAACCTAAAAAGTTACCTTGGTACATTGACCTTTTAAATCTAAACTTGGGTATTCATAACTTAATGACAGCTAACGAGCGAATTGAACTTTTCATTAATGAATTTCAGCGTAATGGGGTAAGAATGACTGAAAATCTAGACTTCCGGGCACAGGACAAAACCTTGGTGGATCTTGACGATCCTAATGAGTACAACAGTCAGCTCGAAGAACTGAAAGCGTGGATGAATGGCCCTCGTTTTTCAGAAATCAAGCGTCTTTACACAGCCAAGCAGGTCTTGGAACAAAAAGGCAGCATCGTAGAAAGCTTTCCCATCGCTCAGATGGCAGCAGAAGGTTTCTATGAATTACTGCGAAGCAAGTTCTCTAAAGGAGAGGCCATTACAACTTTTGGCCCTTATTCTCCTGGTCAAGCAGTTGCGATCAAACGGATGGGAATCGAAGGAATCTACCTCGGTGGCTGGGCAACATCAGCCAAAGGTTCGAAAACAGAAAACCCTGGGCCTGACTTAGCAAGCTATCCATTAAGCCAGGTGCCCGATGAAGCCGCCGGACTCGTAAGAGCACTCCTATCAGCGGATAAGAACCAAACCTACAGTCGCTCTAAGATGAGTCATGAGGATCGTGAACGCATTCCAAAGCATGACTTTCGGCCATTTATAATCGCTGATGCTGATACTGGCCATGGTGGCGAAGCCCATGTCCGGAACCTCGTGCGTCGCTTTGTTGAAGTTGGGGTTCCCGGCTACCACATTGAAGATCAGAAACCTGGCCTCAAAAAGTGTGGCCATCAAGGCGGTAAGGTCCTTGTTACTTCAGAGGAACAGATCAAGCGCTGTAACTCCGCGCGCTTCCAGCTCGACTTGATGGGGGTACCGGGAATCATCGTAGCTAGAACCGATGCAGAAGCTGCGTCACTACTTGATTCCTCAAGTGACGAGCGGGATCAGCCTTTTATTTTAGGTGCGACCAACCGCGAGGTCCCCAGCTATCGAACCTCTGTTATGGCTATGCAAAAAGCAATCTACGACCAAGGGATCACTGATATCAATGGCTTCCTGCTCTATAGCATAAGCAATAGCGCCTATGAAAAAGCAAACACCTGGCTAAAGGCGAACGAAGTCTTGCTGGTGATCGACCAAGAGATCGCCAAGTTTAGAGAGTCTGGCAAAGAAGACTTTGGCGAATCCTTCGATGTGATTTCTGGAGAATTTCATAAGCGATGGGAAGCTGCTGCCGGGCTAAAGATCTACACTCAGGCTGTCGCTGATCAGCTAGAGTCTGGCTCAAACGGTGGTATCAAATACGAATGGACGGTGGAGCAGTGGAACGACTTTGCAAAGGATGCCACTCACGAAGAAGCGGTACAAAAAGCCAAGGACATTGGCGTGGATGTGATCTGGGATTCAGAGCTTGCCCGAACTACCGAAGGTTATTATCAGGTTCGCGGTGGCATCGACTATGCCATTGCTAAGTCACTGGCTGTTGCTCCTTACTGCGATATCATTTGGATGGAAACTAAAACAGCTAACCTCGCAGATGCAAAAATTTTCGCCGACGCGATGCATGCCGTATTCCCTGATAAAATGCTGGCCTATAATCTCTCGCCTTCATTCAACTGGGACACCACTGGCATGACAGAAGACGAGATGCGAGACTTTCCCAAGGAGATTGGTAAGCTAGGTTTTGTGTTCAACTTTATCACCTATGGCGGTCACCAAATCGATGGTGTCGCCGGTGAAGAGTTTGCCACGGCACTGAAAAATGACGGAATGCTAGCTCTCGCCCGCATCCAGCGTCGTCTGAGACTATTGGAATCACCGTACAAGACTCCGCAAACCCTGGTTGGAGGCAACCGCATGGACGGTGTGTTGATGGCTACCTCAGGCCGTACCGCCACCACCCGAGCTATGGGTAAAGGCTCAACTCAGTTTCAACACTTAATCCAGACTGAAGTACAACCTAAAGTATTAGACTCCTGGCTAAAAATTTGGGGCGAAACCCACGATATAGGAGCGTCTGTAAGGGCCGAGCTTCGGCCTCATATTGCTGGTTCAGAGTTGCTTGAGTTGACCATTCGTAACGAATCGGCGCAAAGCCTAGCTAATGTGATCTTTGCGAGCTATAAAGATCGCAAAGACAAGATGATCCTATCGGTACGCGATCAAAATACAGATACCAGTATTCGTCGTAAGCGACTTATGCTCTTAGCACACCTATTCCTTATCTATCGCTATAACGTAGATTCGGTTCATTATGTAAGCCCTAGTGACCTTAATCATAAGCAGGCTGATCGGATGAAAGATCTTGGTATCTATAGTGATGTTCATAATGAAGTGGGGGATATTATTGTTGCCCATGTTGATAAGGATCTTGCTAAAAAGTACCAGTCCAATGATTTGACTGAGATTAGTAAGCTTATTCGGAAGGACTAGCCTACAGCTCAGTCCTGGACCTTTATAGCCCTACCTAGCTAGGCAAACTGAAAGTATCAGCTCGCAGCCCCAAGGGCCTGCGAGCTTCCTTCAGCTGCACGCAGTTCCAATGGTAAACGAATTTCAAATTCAAAAGGAGCAAAGCCAGAATCAGAAGGCTTCCCTAGCTTAATCTCAATAGAGCCACCCATTTTCTCAATCTCTGCCTTGACCGCATCCATACCCACACCACGACCGCTGATATCAGTCACTTCTGAGGCAGTGCTGACGCTGGGTCTAAATATAAAGTTAGCAACTTCTTCATTGCTAGCATCGTCAGCGAACGAACCTAACTCTCTAAGCTTAGGCAGATTCAAGCCGCGACCGTCGTCTTTGAAAAGCAACTTAATATTCTTGGGGTCAATCGTACTTTTCAATGAGATGGTTCCATACTCTTCTTTACCAGCAGCCGTGCGCTCACTAGCAGGCTCTAGGCCGTGGTCGAGAGAGTTTCGAATCACATGGGTAAAGATTCCGGAAAGCTTCTGCCAGTTATCTGGAGAGATTAAAACAGCGTCACCATTTGCTGAGAATGCTGGAATCTCCTTACCTAGCTTCTCCGCATCTTGCCCCACCTGGGCCACCAAGTCTTCGAGCAAGCTGCCTAGGTTGTGATTGGCATCCTGATCCAAAAGCATATGAATCTCTTGAAAAAGCTTATCCGACGCGCCACTGTCGTCCAGAAAACTAGCAATGCGGCTGCGGATCTTTTCCAGGGATTCCTGAGTCACCGCACTGGCTTGATTCGCACGGCCTAGCTTGTCATCGTTGATGTAGCGATACGATTCCATAATCTCGATAGCATGTTCCAGTCGTGAGATGAAATCTGGTGCTCGGTCTCGCTCCATCTGCTCAGTTACCGCTTCCGACTTATGAGGGAAGTCCTCTTCGATATCATGCAAAGCCGAGCTGATTAACTTCAAACCATAGGTTCTAAGTAATCCTTTCGCCGTGTGGATATTTCGAAATACAATATCTTCCTTGCCAACTGGATCACTCTTGAGTGCATCGATACATTCATTGAGAAGGGAAATGGTATTTTGATAGACCTGCTTGAACTTGCTTCCTTCAAGATGAACTAACTGATCGATCATCTCTAGATCCCGGGCCTTCTCTTGAGACGCAGCTTCAAGTTCCTTTAATTTTGTAACATCACGAACAGTGACCATGATCTTTTCGATTTTCTTTTGCTTTAATATAGGGCACCAGTCCAGTTCCAAGAATCGTTTTTCATCATCAACCGCTATGGAGTATTCTTTGGGGAGATGTTTGCGATTAAGTTTGAAGGCAATTTTCGTATTACCTAGAGATGTTAGAACGGTACTGCGACTGCATGATAGTTGCTCACTATCAAGGTCGGCATTCTTAAAGAGAAGCTCTTCAAACTCAATCCCCGCAAGATCCTTCCGATTAAAAATAGACTCAAGATAGGTCGAGTACTCGGGACGGATATTACTTTCCTTATCGATAGTGAAGATACCCTGCTCAATATTTTGCAGAATCGACATGATATCTTCAGTCTTTTCATCGATTAACTCCTGAAGATTCTCGGTGAACGTTTTTATCTGAACACGCATTTGGTCAAAGCCCACGGCGAGTGTGCCCAACTCGTCTTTTCGCTCCTTATCGATATCTTTATTCTCGCTGTAGTTCCCCTTAGCTATTGCTGATGCCATCTTGGATAAAGCTAAAATCGGGGTTGAAAAGCGCTTTGCTGAGAATTTTGCAGTTACTGTTCCGAATAGAAACAGACCTACGGCAGAGCCGAGCAGGACGATAAATAAGTTGCGCCGTGATTTTCGGCTCAACTTCGCCATAGTTTCCTCGGACTGCTTGGCACTATCTAGCTGTTGTGCCAGGATAGCATCCATCTCACCTTTGGTTCTCTTGATAGTGGTGTTAAGGGCTTCTAGTGAGATGATGTAACGCAGAAACCCGACTGGTTCTTCTTCTTCCAATCGCTCATCAATCTCGTCGATGCTGCCCTCTAAAATAGGAGTCATCACATCATAGGCTTGAATTGTTCGGGTTTCGCCATTAGGACTTTCAAATTGATATTCCTCAAGTTTTCGAACCACCGGCTTCTTTTCTGCCAGCAAATCCATAAGATTAGGATCGTAGATCGATTGATCACCTTTTGTTAGTTTCCATCTTTGCTCGTCTTCGTCATAGCTAACTCCATCGCCGACACCCTTTGGGTGTTTAGGAGTAGAAATCTGGATAGGCTGGATATCCTCCCCTTCCATACTGTAAAAGCCGGCGAATACAATATCTGGATCAACAGACTGTGATTGGATGATGTAATCTTTGATAAAGAGAATCTGATTTTCTACAAACGTTGTCGTGAGCGAAAGCTTATCCTTGGAGATCAATTGCTGTCCCTTGGCCTCGGCTTGTTTGGCATAAATCGCCACAATTTCCGATTGGGAGTAATCAGCAGCTTTGTTGAAGTTTTGAATGACTTCCCCTGAGAAGGTCTTGCTTTGACCCTGGAAGGCACGAATCAAACTTTCCCCATAAACGGCACTGATTACTGATAGAATCAGAACTGATACCATGATCGATGTGGTGATAGTCACCATTAGTTTGGTTTGGATCGACTTCAAGGCGGAGACCCCTATCTAAAGTTGTCAGCCTTAGGTCTATCGACTGCAGATGGGAAAAGTTAAAGAAATCAGATCCAATCTGCCTTTCGTTTTAGGCTTCGCGTACAGAAACTGTATTCGTCAGTAAGGGTGATACCCATCATGTTTTCCACAAATTTTCAATAGCTTATACCACAGCACGCGCTAAATCCGAGCCTGTATCCAGCCTTGAATACGCATTTTGCCTAGCTGATATCAATGAAACCTAGAGCATGCCGATAAGGTTCCCGAAACAAGCATAGAGGGACCAAACAATGAGACTCAGCCAAAGCAAGATGGCCTTTGCCATTTTATCCATTTGTATATTCAGCCACTTAGCCTGTGAAACCAAGAGGGGCAAAGTCAAAGTTAGTGGCAGTGGAAAGGGATCCGCCTCCGCTGCCGGCGTTCCCAATGCAGAGGCTGAAAGCCTACCAAGTGCCGACATAGGCGCTTCACTACCCAATGAAACACCCCTGGGAATTTCAGAGGATTTTCTTTCGGTTGCAGATCATCCCATGTCTACATTTTCCGCTGACGTTGACACTGCCTCTTACACACGATTTCGCGAGGGATTGACCTATGGCTACATGATGCCCCCTGAGCAAATCCGCGTTGAGGAGTTTCTAAACTACTTTCCTTACGAGTATCGCGAACCTAGTGCCGACGAAGTATTTTCATTTAATTTTAGCCAAGGTGTCAGCCCTTGGGCTTCCACTAACCGGCTGCTACGATTTGGTATAAAAGGCTTTAGTCCCGAGGGTATGGATCAAGCTGCAAAGAACCTGGCGATCCTTGTCGATGTCTCAGGGTCCATGTCTGGGCACTTGCCATTGGTGAAAGAATCACTGAATCTACTTGCAGATAAGCTAGGTGCCAATGATCGCATCAGCATTGTAGCCTATGCAGGAAACTCTTGGATTATCTTGCCTTCGACAACCGGAGATCAAACAGAATTAATCAAAGGGTCCATTGGCCAGCTCCAGTCTGGAGGCAGCACCAATGGCTCGAAGGGGATCATCACAGCATACGATCTTGTTAATGAGTATTTCATAGCAGGTGGCGTCAATCGTGTGATTCTGGTAACCGACGGTGATTTCAATGTCGGAGTAACCAGCGCTGATGAGCTTGTCTCGCTCGTCCAGGAAAAATCTCAACAAGGAGTGTTTCTCAATGTCCTCGGGTTCGGTAAGAATGGCAATGACCCGATGCTTGAAAAGCTTACAAACGATGGGAATGGTACCTATAACTACGTTGATTCCATCAAAGAGGCTGATAAGATATTCGGAGTCGATCTATACAAGGGCCTAGTTACCATCGCCAAGGATCTTAAGTTTCAAATTGAGTTCAACCCAGATCTTGTGGATCAGTATCGTCTCATAGGCTACAACAACCGTCGACTCGAAGACGATGACTTTGCCAATGATCAAAAGGATGCTGGCGACACCGGTGCTGGCCACGAAATTACAGCTCTATATGAAGTGATCCTGAAGGATGGAACTGATTTTAGTGCAGGCCCACTATCGGTAGGCACTTTTAAGCTTCGTTACAAGGAGCCTGAGGCTTCTGAATCCCGAGAATTGAGCCAAGAGATACAAGATGATGGGCTTGATGGGATTCTAAGTGATGCAGACTTCGCCTTTCAGGCGGGGATCGCCGCGGCAGCAATGAAATTCCGTCAGTCGGAACACACTTTAGACTATCAGTTTCAAGGTATCAGTGACTTGTTAGCACCTGGCCTCTTAAATGACCCCTTAGGAATCCGAACTGAATTTCAAAGCTTGGTGAACCAAGCTCAAGGCATGATAGTTTCCCAATAAAAAAAGCCCTTCCACGAAGGGAAGGGCTGAACGATCGTCACAACGAGAGCCAACCTTGGCTCTCATGCAGGATTAGTTCTTTGCAGATGTTGTCCAGCCAGCTGTCCAATCATTGTCTGCGTTCTCAATTGCACCAACGAATGTTGTTGCATCAAGACCTCCAGTTGACATTCCTTGAACAGCATTCACCTTAGCTAGGTCGCTATAAATCTTCTTAGGCTCGATTTCAGCTTCAACGTTGCCTGCTTCAGCCAAGAATAGCCCTTCAGTATCGGTCTCGTCGCTTGGGAAATTACTTTTGCAGTTGCCGACGACAACATTATGAAACTCAACTTCGCCTGCATCAAATGTTGCCTGGTCTTCAAGATTGATACATGCTGACTTAAATCCTGTTACAACTGAATTGTAGATCTTAGCACCAGTACCACGTCGAAGATGGAAGCCGTCGCCACCCTTCGCAGCTGCCTCAGAGGTGCCAAGCATTGTGAAGTTGGCTAGGTTTGGATTGGAGCGTGGACTACGATTCATAGACTTGCTCGAGTTATCAGCTTCGATGCCGTTATTGGCCTTGTCTCCGTACTGCTCGATCAGTACATACTGGGCATTACCAACCCATCCGTTAACCCAGTCAAGAGAGTCATCACCGTTACCAGTTAGGACTACATACTTCACATCCGCAGCACCACCAAAGAACTCGACGCCGTCGTCAGCGTTCATATGAACTTGGATGTATTCTGCTTTTGTACAGTAGCCAACACCTTGGAAAGCGATTCCATTTAGCTCGTTTTCAGGAGTGATTTCGTTTCCAGCATATTCGACACGAACGTAGCGTAGAGTACCGCTGTAGTCTTCAAACGTATCGCCACCATAAGTTCCTGTGCTACCTTCGCCTTCTGCAGTACAGGTACCTAGTTTGTCTTCACAGCCGATTGGCGCGTTACCATTGATAACAAGTCCACCCCAATCACCTCTGCCACGCTCACCAACAGCCTTTGACGAGGTGAAAACAATGGGCTCATCCTTGGTGCCACGCGCTTCGATCTTGGAACCTCGACTAACCACAAGGAAGTCCGCACCAGACTGACCAATAAACTTTGTGCCTGCCTCGATGTTCAGCGTTGCTGAATCAGTGTTATCGCCACCTACGAATACGCCACCACTGAGGATATAGGTGAAGTTTTTGGTAAGAGTCAAATCCTTTGTAATCTTGCCTTTTAGGATACAGCTACCCTCTGAAGTTCCCTTGGTTGTTCCTTCGGGACATGAGCTGCGATCTTCAACTTTCGAGAAATCAAATGCGTCTACCGCTGCACACTGAGTTCTGACGAGACTAAATCCTCCACCATCAGTAGGTGGTGCTGGAGGATTGTCGTTACCGCTATCGGAATCCGAATTACAAGCACCTAGTGCGAGAGCTAGAATCGATGAACAAAAAACCTTAGCCTTCATAACTTCTCCAAAAGTTGGATGGACAATGTGACCTATTAAAGACGGGGGGACTGTAGCAGAGGGCCTGCGAGGATATATAAATCAAATATAAATTTTTAATTCAGAATAAACTAGCGTCGAAATAACTAATATTTACTGAGTGTTGAGAGTCTGTGAAGCATCCTACCTTAATAACAATTAATAGAGCCAATAAAAGCACACTAAACTAATTCTAAAGCAACGTTCATCGATGTTCTGGTGGATTCACTCAGCTTCGTCTTCAAGATATTCACTAGAAAGCAAGCTCCCCGTGCTTTAGACTGCCACTATTTAAATCGTTGGCAGATCGATCACTCCATCCTTAAATTTAAGGACCACAGAGTAGAGAGGTTCTCTTTGAGTTTAAAGTACGTTAAGCCCGCTGGATTTAGTCTGCTTGCCATTCATGGACTCGCTCTGATCTCACTTTTCTGGCTTCAGTGGGAACTCCAGTGGGTGCTTCTCTGCATCGGTTCCTATTACATCCGGATGTTTGGTATCACAGCTGGCTTCCATCGCTTATTTTCACATAAGTCTTTCAAAGCCAAGCGCTGGTATCAGTTCCTATTAGGTGCCTTAGGTACCGCTGCCATTCAACGGGGACCCATCTGGTGGGCTGCCATTCATCGCCATCATCATCGCCATTCCGATAAGACTCTCGACATTCACTCCCCAAAGGCTCATGGTTTCTTTCAATCACACCTTGGCTGGGTATTTGATCGCTCGTATAAATCCGTAACGCAGGATCACGTTAAGGATCTTCAAAAGTTTCCCGAGATCGTCTGGCTCGATCGCCACTATCTCGTGCCACCTGCAATCTACGGAGCCATTCTGCTAGCAATCTTTGGCTGGCAGGGCTTTCTTTGGGGCTTCCTTATCAGTACTGTCTTGCTCTGGCATGGTACTTTTCTTATCAATTCTCTTTGCCATATTGTTGGTTCCCGTAGATTCGAGACCCGCGACGATAGCCGGAACAGCTTTCTCCTCGCACTATTGACTATGGGCGAAGGCTGGCATAACAATCATCACTTCTATCCCGGTTCCGCCCGCCAAGGATTCTATTGGTGGGAGGTCGATTTCAGTTATTACTTGATCAAGCTGTCTGCATTGTTAGGATGGGTTACCGCCATCAAAGAACCAATAGGGTTAAAAAATTTAAAGCTGTCGCCGAGGTAAGTATGGAATCTCTCGCAATTATTGGCTCGGGCATTGCCGGAATGGGTGCTGCTCATTTTTTGCAACATGACTATGACATTACCATTTTTGAGAAGGAATCGTATGTCGGTGGTCACACGAATACCCTATTCGTTTCAGAAGAAGGTGAAGAAGTCGCAATTGATTCAGGGTTTATGGTATTCAATCATGTCACCTATCCTAACCTGGTGCGCCTTTTTAAAGAACTCGACGTGCCCACAAAGAAAACCTGCATGAGCTTTAGCGTTAAGGATAGCCCAGGAAAGTTAGAGTACTGCGGATCAGGGCTTAATGGTCTTTTTAGACAGCGACGTAACATACTCAGGCCCCGCTTCATCAAGATGCTCCTCAGTATCAATCGCTTCAATCAGGACGCCATCGATATTCTCAATGATCCAAACTATGATGATGTCACAATTGAAGAACTAGTTGAGGAAAGAGCTTACGGAGACGACTTTTTTGATAAGTACCTGGTACCCATGAGCGGTGCAGTGTGGTCGACCCCACCGGATAAGATGAGAGGCTTTCCAGCAAAAACCTTGATTCGGTTCTTCTATAACCATGGCTTCCTTGGCCTCAATACCCAGCACCAATGGTACACCATGGAAGGTGGTAGTGAGTCCTATAAGTCGCGACTCATAGACCCATTCAAAGAACGTATCAAACTCAACCAGAACATCGCTACCGTCCGTCGGAGCAACGGCAAGGTGAAACTTGGTTTTAAAGATGGCAGCCACCGGATTTTTGATAAGGTGCTATTTTCTTGTCATGGCGATCAGGCCTTAAAACTTATTGAAAGTCCAAATCAACAGCAAGAACAATTACTATCGCCATTTAAGTATCAAAAAAACCACGTGTTGCTTCACACTGATCGTAAGGTTATGCCTAAAATCAAAGGTGTTTGGTCTAGCTGGAACTACAGGATGGAGATGAATCACAGGCAGGAAGTGATACCATCCACCATCTACTGGATGAACCGTCTGCAAGGAATTTCTAAAAAAACAGACTACTTCATATCCCTCAACGATACAGGTATCATTGATGACCATAAAGTTCTAAGAGAAATTTACTATGAACACCCTCTCTTTGATCAGGCTGCTGTCCGTGCCCAGCAAGAACTTCAACAATTAAATCAAGATGACGAGCCCTTCTATTTCTGCGGCGCTTACTTCCGCTATGGATTTCATGAGGACGGGTTTCAATCAGCGATCAATGTCTCAGAAAAGCTATTAGGGAGGCCTGCTTGGTAGAGCATCACGGTCTCCTGATCGGTGAGGTCTCACACACGAGGATGATCGAGTCAAATCAATTCAAGTATCGTGTGTTCTATCTATGCCTTGACCTCGACAAACTTGAGGAGTTAGAACGATCGATTCCTATTATTTCATCCAAAAGACCAAATATTTATCGGCTTCACCCCGCGGACTATATCAACTTCGATCGAAATTCCATCAAAGAAAATGTTATGGCATGGCTTTCAGAGTTTGGATTTAAGCAAAGAGTCGAGCGCATTCAGCTCATCACCTTACCGCGAACCTTTGGCTACAACTTTAATCCAATCTGCTTTTTTATCATCTATAGTCATGGCGTACGATATGCGCTCATAGAAGTCAATAACACATTTGGCGAAGCTAAAATGTTCTGGGCTGGCGCCCTGGATGATCAGGGTCGAGCTACAACCAAGTTACCGAAAGACTTTTATGTTTCTCCGTTCATCCCATTGGATACCCAGTTTCATTTCAAGCTTCGCTTTAACCCACAAGGGTTTCAGGCCCATGTTTGGTCGAAGGATCAAGAAAAGACCTACCTGCATGCAGGACTGAGTACAGTCAGCAAGCCTTTGACAACAGGATCCCTGTTGGCAACCATATTCCGCTATCCTTTGATTACGATCAAAGTTATCCTTGGAATTCATTACGAAGCAGGAAAACTCTTTATCCGTCGCCTACCCTATCTAAAAAAGGCGAACGATATTCATAAGCAAAGGGGGTACTATGATCGCAAGCACCATTCCAAGTTCGTTTCGTAAGTTAGAACAAAAAAGTCTCCCATTTTTTGTCGGCTTGATTAAGAAAAACTTGGGTCAGATGAAACGAGGACGCCTTATCATTCGCGATGCTCATGGCGCAAACTACTTGGAATTAGGTGAGGGAGACGAGGTCAGAGCTACGATCAATGTATATCGTCCTTCGTTCTATAAGCGCCTTGTCCTTGGTGGTGATCTTGGTCTAGCTGAAACCTATATGGAAGGCCTTTGGGAGACAAATTCCCTAGAGGATGTGTTTAAATGGTTTATCTTGAATTACGACTCTAGCCCCACAATGTCGGGAACTCGCGCCCAATCTAGTTCCATCGTTAGCAGCCGGAAGGTTATCGATCGCGTTCGCCATAACCTGAATCGCAATAGCCGAACTGGCTCAAAAAACAACATTCAAGATCATTACGATCTAGGGAACAAGTTCTTCGAGATTTTTTTAGATCCAACTATGACCTACTCTTGTGGGGACTTTTCCGAGACCCAAGACTTGGAGCAGGCTCAAGTCAAAAAATTTGAGAGATTGGCTAAAATCGGTCGCATGGCTGATGGATTGAAAATTTTAGAAGTTGGCACCGGCTGGGGTGAGTTCTCATGCTTTCTCGCGGAACATTTCAATTGTGAAGTTGTGACGACAACAATTTCCGATCAGCAGTACCATTTTGCTAAGAAGAAAATCGAAGAGCGAGGATTAAGCCACAAGATCACAGTGCTTAACTGCGACTATCGCGACTTATCGGGGCAATTTGATCGAATATTCACCGTAGAGATGCTGGAAGCGGTGGGCGATCAATTTTTATCGGAGTTTTGTAAGCAGGCACATTCTTGGCTCAAGCCTCAAGGTCTAATAGCACATCAGGTCATCCTATGTCCTGACAATCGCTATGAAAGCTTTCGCACTGGCGTTGATTTTATACAACGACATATCTTTCCTGGCTCGCTAATCCCATCACTGCAAACAATATTGGAACGCATGAATCGTAACGGTGACTACCTCCTACTTGATCTACAAGATATTGGGCGTCACTACCCCACGACCCTTAGAGCATGGCAATCCAATTTCAACCAACATGCTACTGAAGTCAAAGCTCTAGGGTTCAAGGATGATTTTATTCGGAAGTGGAACTACTACTTCTCCTACTGTGCAGCGGCATTTGCCATGAAGCATATCACCGTTGCTCAATTCGCCCTAACACGTGCGAACAACCCTTCTATTGATAGGTGACCCATGGAACAACTTCTAAGCCGCGGCGTGATCCCTGAGCCGCTCATCCGCATAGGGATTCGGCAGCTTCTCAAACGACGGATTTCCGAATCAAGCAGTGATGACGTATCCGTACATCAGGAGCGGATCAATCAATTGGTTGCGCAACTTCGCAAGTCACCCATTGCAATCGAAACCGATAAGGCAAACACTCAGCACTACGAACTACCGTCCGATTTCTTTCGCTTGTTCATGGGTCGATATCTTAAGTATAGCTCGGGCTACTGGGACCCAAGCACTAAGACTCTCGACCAAGCTGAACAAAATATGCTTGAGCTATATATTCAGCGGGCCAAGATTCAAGATAACATGAGAATTCTTGATCTGGGCTGTGGTTGGGGTTCGTTTTCCCTGTTCGCTGCTCAGAACTATCCTCATAGTGAGTTTACTGCAATCTCGAACTCACGTATCCAAAAAGACTTCATAGAGAGCCGCATCAAAGCCTTAGGCTTAAAAAACTTAGAAGTTCTCACCATGGATGCTAACAACTTAAACCTATCCACCGGATTCGATCGAATTATTAGTATTGAGATGTTTGAGCATATGCGAAACTATGAAGCTTTGCTATGTCAGCTATCAGATATTCTCAACCCAGGTGGCAAGCTCTTCGTTCATATATTCACTCACAAGAATTTAAGCTACTTGTTTGAAGATAAGGATTCTACCGACTTCCTAAGCCGCAACTTCTTTAGCGGTGGTATCATGCCTAGTGATCACCTTCTATATTATTTTAATCGCGACCTTCGAGTTCAAAAGCATTGGGTGGTCAATGGTCAACACTATTCTAAAACTAGCGAAGCTTGGCTTCACAACATGAAGCGGAACAAATCAGCCGTGATGAAGATATTCAAATCCCATTACGGCTCTGACGCAAAGAAGTGGTGGGAGTTTTGGAAGATTTTTTTCATGTCTTGCGCAGAACTTTGGGGTTATGAAGACGGTAACCAATGGCATGTGAGCCATTATCTTTTTGGTAAAGTGAATGACCCTGACTAAGCCCGGAACCTTATGGCTCTACGGACTCGGTGAGTGGGGCCCCAGTGCTCTAGAAACTTTTTTTCGCATCAACCTTCTAATCTATTGCACTGACGTGCTACTCATAGCACCAGGTGCAGCAGGGCTAATGGTAGCAGTAGGTGTGATTTGGGATGCAATTACAGACCCATGGATCGGTAAGCTCTCTGATTCCTCCCTAAGCCGCTTTGGACGTCGGATTCCGTTTATGGTTCTTGGGGCCATCACGCTTCCGATTTCAGCAAGCCTTATGTTTTTTGTCCCTCAGAGCAGCACTAGTATCTATTCCATTGGCTTTCTCTATTTATTGAGCAACACCAGTCTCACCCTCATCAATGTTCCTCACTCAGCTCTAGGGGGTGATATATCAAAGCAGGACTCGATCCGGCAAAAGATCTACGCTTGGCGTTACTTATTCACAATAGTGGGGCTTCTCAGCGGCATTGCCATACCCGGCTTGCTGCTCGAACAAGATCAAAGAGTTCAAAGTTACCAAGCAGCAGCAGTGATCATAGGTTCGATCATCTTACTGGGAACTCTGATCTGCTCATGGTTCTTCCGCGACCCAAAGCTACAAGGCCAGCCTCAAACCCCACAGCGTGGGATCGCTCAGTTTCTAAAACTTCGCAGTAACCATGCTTTTCTTATTCTTGTTGTTGCCTACCTTGCTGCCACCATAGGCCAGGCTATCAATAGTGCTACCGCACTCTACTACTATCGCTACCGTTTGCAACTTGAAGAGTCCCAAACTCAGGGAGTCCTCATTGTTTTCACTTTAGTGATCTCACTATCCATAGTTATTTGGCAAAAATTGGCCGAGCGTTACGATCTTCGCTACTTACTATTTGGCTCCATCTTCAGTCTTGGCTTAATTGGTAGCATTGTTTACCCAATGTTTCCCGTTAGTGAGGTGTGGCCAGCGTATTCCATGGCGGTGGTGGGAGGTATTCTTGTTGGTTCGATTTTTCTAATGGATGTGGCTCTAGCAAACGTCGTTGACGCTGGTGATGAACCAGACAGCTATGGTCGCTACTTCGGTTTCTGGAAGCTATCAGCCAAAGTTTCTCGGGCTCTAGCCATAGGCTTGGCTGGACTCTTACTCGAAGCTATTGGTTTCGAATCTGGTACCAAACCAGATGCCGAAACCCGATCGTATCTGGGGTTCATATTCGGCCCCGGAGTTGGGGTATTTTTCATGCTTGGAGCGGCACTGATGCTAAAATTTCCCTCAACGAAAGAAGCAAACAAAGTAGGAAAGGGCTCCTAGGCGCACCTAGGAGCTACGGATGGAAGATTGGAGCTTGTGTCTTCCCGTTTCTCAAAAACACAAACCCCCAAAAAAAGTTCTCTAAGAGGCCATTGGGATGGAGTCAAAGCTCAAGACTTCTTGGAAAGAAGTGCTCGACCTTACAGGAGACTTTTCGCGGGCGAGGCCTTTCAGCGGACTAACTTTTCTTAGCCTACGAAAAGCAAGGCAAATTCAGGTGATAAACCTATTTCACTTTCCTCGAAACTCCGCACTCCTTTAAAGAAAGACTCGGCAGCTCGCGATTTCAAATGGCTAAATGCCCGAAATATTTTCTATTTTGATTGTGGCTTTCATCAGCTCGTACCTGCGCATCAGCTTGTAGTTTGTCCGTCTCATCTTTCCTGCGCATCGCAGCCTGTAAACAGGTCAACGATTTTCTTAAGCTATGGACCCTAGGTGCCGATACAAAGCAGAGGTGTTATATGAGGGGATATAGTATGGTTCGCCAATTTTTGATGATTGCACCATTTTTCATCATGATTACTTTGACTTACTCGTGTTTGGAGCCCACTGGGGACGAAGGGTCTGCTATTGGGAAAAATACTGGTGATGAGGATACGGAAGGGGATTCAACCGAAGATGACTCAGAATCGGGAATTGTAGCAGTAACTTTTGCAGACGTAAGTG
The DNA here is from genome assembly GCF_900177345.1 of Pseudobacteriovorax antillogorgiicola. Taxonomy (NCBI): domain Bacteria; kingdom Pseudomonadati; phylum Bdellovibrionota; class Oligoflexia; order Oligoflexales; family Pseudobacteriovoracaceae; genus Pseudobacteriovorax; species Pseudobacteriovorax antillogorgiicola. The sequence continues at coordinate 130,102 of NZ_FWZT01000016.1, read as the reverse complement.
ATGCCATAACCCAAGGCTGTGTCGAAGGTTGTCATGTTACTGGCGGAGTTGTTACCCCTGTTCTAGAAACCGAGGCCGATTGGAAGGCAGAATCCGCAGATGGAGTATCCAACGGAGAGTCTTCACTTGCCACACTTCAACCTGAAGCAGCGACCCCTATGCCTCCTGTAGGAGCAAGCCAAACGATTCTTCCTGAAGATAAAGCCAACTTAATTAAATGGATTGAAGATGGAATGCCTTAATTTGACATGGAAACACAAATCTTACTAAGTGCCTCATGTTCTTCTTTCTTTAAAACGTTTTCTACCAACCCACAAGTTTTCATAAGCTGGTTTTCAAGATTCAGATCCCATAGATAGAGTACATTGTCTTTGAAGAATGATACCTTGTCATGTCCAGCAAAGGTAGCTCTCACATTACCATTATTTACCCCGATATTAGGATTTCCAAGCTTTGCTCCTCGAAAGTGAGTTTTGTGCTGTACTGAAGTCTCCATAAAGTCATCAAAGTTGGCATCCCACAATGAAACAAAGCCAAACTGCTTACCGTCTTTCGTACCTAAAGTTGGACTCAACAACCATCCTTTGGTGTTCGACGGCATCCAGAAACCCACTAGTTGAGGTGAACCTGCATCTGACAACCTGAAGTCATGCATTAACGCCTGAGAATCACCGGTATAAAAATGGCTCAAATCTTTGCTAATACCTGAAAGCTGTTTCGATTGTCCAACAAAGTTGAGTGTTTTTGCATCGTGAGATATCTTAGTGCTCACAGCACCAGAATCTAAATCAATGATCCGCGAAAATCCTGTTATCCAGCCTGTAACCGCTAAAAGCTTTTCATCCGAGGATAGTGATATTTGACTAATATAGTCACTACTATCGTAATGTATGGGTTCCCGTTTTGCAGCACCATTCAGAATCGTCCAACGATCGACCGACCCATCGTAAGACGATACGATGAAACGACCAAAAGAGTCTACGATTACTCCAGATATCTGCTTTTTGTAGGCAAAGGCACCAAAATCAATGGGGTTCCCATCCTGATCAAACCCAGCGATGGACTTGTACCCACCTACTATAGTTCCTTTATAAGACGCAAAAAAGTTCAAATACTGCGAACCAGTTGAATAAGAGTTCTTCAGGCGACCCGATATATCGTATATGCCTATGTATCTATCGCCCCCCACTGAATATGACACAACAAGCTCCTTCATTGGATCATCGAATTCAACCGTGTGTAGTTTTGCCCCCTCATCAAACCGCACGATCTCTAAGAACTCTTCATTCCAGTCTTTTAAAGACCAAATGTAACTTGTATTTCGTCCGGTAAAACTCGTTGACAAACGACTAGAACCATCAGTTCTTAAGCTCGAAGCAGAAGTACCGCTGGAAATAACCAAGCCCCCATCTAGGATCTCGTCAGGTTGAAGGTTAAAATCTAACCTGACGATCTTTATGGAACTACCTTCCTTGTAAGCAAGGGATCTACCGTTTTCTAAGAAGCCAACTTGACCTAATGAGTCTGCTACTGCCTTCCTACCTAAAATAGCATCAGTCTTCGTATCAATTATGCCTAAAGTTTCGTTACTGATAAAGGCCAACAACTTCTTTTCAGCATCATAAGATATTGACCGAATAAAGTTCGTTTCAAAAACTTGACTGACACCCGGAACGCCAATGGTTAAGGATCTTAGTCCTGTTGCAAGCGAAGATTCACTCGAACACCTGTCGGAAGTCCCAAAATACAATTTATCGTCATCAGTGAGCTGTAAAGCCTGACCCACACAAGAAACTGGCTCTGTGATATCTTTGCTGATATCATCCCTAGGTATAAAAACAAACTGGTTCGCAGCTTGATTCCGCAGTTCATAGCTATAGTAAGCTATCCATTCATCGTTGACCGTTAAGCTACCTCCACTGATAGTATCTCCAGTCAAGTCATTCCGCAAAAGCACGAGTCCTGATTCTTCACTCCATCGATAAAGGCTCTTCCCAGCGATAACAATTACACTCCTGTCATCATACTGTGTGATATTTGAAATTTGATCACTACCAGACTCTCCTGAAACATCAAACTCAAGAGACTCAGATGGGTTTTCTGTGTTATAGATCACTAGCTTCTCAAGTCCCTTTCGAAAAATAAAGTACTTCCCGACAAATTGAGCTAGCCTCGCAACGACATCAAGTTCATCAACAAGAAGCACGTCACTGCTTCTAGATTCATAAAGCGATTTGAGTACAGCAAAATCAACTTGCTCCTTTTCAGCCTGCGTTACCAAGCTATTGCGTTCGCTATAAAGATCGATCGCATGAAACATATTTTTGAGACTAGACTCAAATCCTACCGTCTCCTGATTCAGCCGGATTTCAGACGAAGCCTCAGCGCGAATTCTCTTTATTTTGTCCAGGTCATAGTAAAGCAAATACTGAGGATCAGACCACGATGAGACATTTCCAACATCATCGATACTACGATATGTCAGTTGCCAATAACCCGAGTTGCTTTCACGATTACTCCGAATTCCGCCTTGATAGGTTTCTGGCTCCTGACATTCACGCGGCTTATCTTCCGATATCAGCTCCTGATAGTTAACTGGAGTAAAGCAATACTCGATTGTTTGGCTATCTGAGTCACCGCTTACTAGGGTAATGTTGCTATTTGGATCAATTTTGATAACTTCTTTATTATTAATATTTAGGCTTTCTTCTTCAGCCCATTTGGGAAGCCTAGCATCAGCAGTAGGGGCACTGCTATCGAAGGTCACTGGGCACTTGATTTGAGACCTACCCAGTGTCACGAGGTCGTTTACTTCTACTTGTAATTCTAGCCCTAAGTCTTCTTGGAAAGTGGAGTTCAGTTGCAGCTTGATACTTTTTTCTGCAATTCCATAGCCGGATAGTTGCCTCTGTGGATCTTGAACCAGCTGATAGCTCAAGGAAGTTTCGTCCAGGGGAATACCAAACACTTCTTGGAGATCCACTTGAGGCCCTATTTTTAAGCTTGATGGACACTCTAGCTTTAGAGTTGACGCCCTTTTAACTTCCAATGTGATCGATTTTGCTTCTAAAGACTCAGCCTTCGATTTCCAGGACCAGCTAGATTCTGGTCGATTTACAACAAGCCACCCTGAAGCTAAGGTATCGGTTCTTACACAGCCTTTTTCTGTAACTGCTAACGTTTCACCTGAAATATTGCTGTCAGTGTAGAGTTTGGCTTTAACCTCTTTGCCACTGAGGGGTGTACCTTTTGGACTTAAAATCTGGGTATAAGAGCCTTCGGGAACTACAGAAGGGCCACAGCGTAAAATATCATCTGCTATTTCATTAGTTTGGCGCTGGCAGGAAAGGCTGAACAAAATCACTAGGGAGATAAAGTAGTTAAACATTGAAGCTCCTCCGACATTAGAAGCAGCTTCAATACCACTATGACCTACATAATTCAACTAGTAAATCAACTGGTCCCACTCTTGTGGGAATAGCTAGGCGAAAGAGCTAGAGCAATGAGTGACTAACTCGCAGGCTAGCTTATTGGTCACGTATGACCAACGTACTTTCATCCAGCGACAGTAAGTCGCTATCAACCATCTTCACTTCTAACAACTGTCCAACTGCGCTCAATTTGTCTTTAACTCGTACAGTTGTCACATCTACCCCCTCTATGGATAGGCGAAGCTTAGCTCTCAAATAATCGTTCGAAGCTGCCTCCATCACCGTTGCCCTTTCAAAGCCTCCGCCGCCACCTTGGTTAGACGCGAAAACAGGGAAACTTGCTAGAATGAGAAATAAGAATCGAAGTTTCATGATATATCCTCCACGTCTTGAAAATCCGCAAGAATGTTGACATTTGCAATAACCTCTGGCCCAGGAGTAGGGTTTTCCGAAATATCTTGAACGGTATCCCAGTACTCTTTAGCGACAGCTCTTAGCCTCTCATAATCCGGCCAGCTCATCGAGCCACTGAAGTGGCCATAATATGCCCCATGACCGATTTTGTCTTTGTTAAAATTCCGTGCGGACTTTTCTATTTCAATCAGTACACCATCAATACTGGGAATATAGTGGTCCTCGCACAGTATCCGGCCATTAACTTCTTTCAAAACACCTTCATTCAGTAGGTGTTCCAATCTTTTTAGACCGCTAGTGTTGCCGTGCTCCCATACGATTCTCTCCCTAGTTGTACCTTCTTTTGCTCTTGCAGCAAGAATGATACGCTGGTCAAGGTCTGTTAGAACTATCGATTTGTCTTTATATTCCGAGAACGTTTTGATGAAGTCGGCCAATGGTATATCATGCAAGGAAAGGAACTTCGCTACGTCTTTCGTAGGCATTATTTGGGAAAGAATTGGAATAACTGTCTTCTCAATCGAAGGGTTACCTACTTCATTTTGAACTATCCTGCGAATAGTGGCATAGCTCACCCCTGATTTACGTTCAAGAGTTCTAAGGTTTCTGTTTCTGTGCCCGTCGAGGTAATGTCGAATCTCGACCGCCAAATCATCTACCAGACTCATATGCACCCCTCTCATCTCAGTAGAAATTTCGCCGTGAAAATTTAGTTACTCATCGTGAACACATAGTCAAGCTAATTATTTCAGAGGGCTATCCTTTGCCACCTGTGGACGTTGGCAGAGAGATGTAGCACGATGAGCACTTTTATCAGGGAACAATCTTTCATCGCGAAAAGCTTTGTAAATTCGAGTGCCTAAACAACCTTGAATTAGACACCTTAGGTGCTATGTTCAGCATTAATTACAAGGAACTAGTTGAGATGAAAGGAGGTTAATATTTCTTTAACAATGCTCTGAGTAAACCCGTTGCGTTTTCTCAGAGATCGCAATCGAATCAGCTTGGCAGGTCAATAATTTAGGTGCAAATGAAAAAGCCGACTTCAGTTATGCACCAACTGTAACTCACAATCAAATATGAAATTTAAAAGGGAACAAATGAAATCAAAATTGATCTCAATGGCATTACTCGCCCTATTTCAGGTAAGCCATAATGCGTATGCCTTTCCTACTAAGACTTGGAAGGGCCCAGAATGTGGAATCAAGGCCTATGAACAAAAGCAGAACTCTTCTTGCGGCGAGGGTAAACGAGAACAAGTGTTAACAGGTAGGGAAGAAGTAAAAGAACTAAGCCTTAGTTGCCCAGGGGCTGTCCAAGAGGGATTCACGACCATCCGAAAAATTGGCTATGCGATTATGGATGCTGGTACGAATAGAGCGAAGCTTAATAAGCTATGCCCGAGCTCTTACCCAATCTTCGTGTCACACGAAAGGAAGAGTTGGCAGCAAGGCTATGACACCTCTAATGTACGTTGCAAAAGAGAATCGAAGGCTACGTTGTGTTTTCGGGGTAAATACAAAAATATCTATGAAACAAGAACAGTTTATCCAAAGTGTGATGATAAGACGAAGCCGATATGGAACAGCTGCAAATTGAAAAAGACAGCTTCCGAGCTTGAGAGTTATCGTCTAGATATCGAGCTTGAGATGGAAGAGAAAGTGGACGAGGTAATCATACGACAATCAGCATATCTGGAGAAAGCTGAAAGCACTCCATTAGTTGCTTGTACAATCGTACGCATGACAGACAGTGGAGACCCTTTCCTTGTTTCAGCTATTTCCGAGCTTGAGACTCTGTATTTCGAACTAACTGATGATATCTTTGATTATTCTCAATGGGCAGGGTATGACTGCGCCGCCAAAGATCTCACTCCTTCCTTCGGAACAATGTCCTGTAACGACTTCGATGACAAGAGGGAGCTTTATAATCTAATCAAGAAATCATCAGGGGCGGAAAGACAATTCTACACAACTTGCTATGCAGGGCTAAGCTTGAATCAGTCTCTAGCATGGTTCGTAGATACTGAATCGGAAATCGAAGAGCTTATTAAAGACATCAAGAAGCGGGAGAAGATTTGGTCATCCGCTGCGAGTCACTTAAAGAAGCTCAACACACTAAAAGCCGACTTAAAAGAAACCTCTGAAACCATCACGAACTAAAAGAAGGATTTTCTATGAAGCGCATACGTTTGCTATGCGCTCTCGCAGCAATAGCGGGAGCCTACACAAGTGGATTTGCCCAAGAGGGCTATAGGCGGGTCGTCTTAGGAGAGGTAGTTTCGATCATGGAGCCACCTCCACCCGGCCTAAAGGATAATGACTATCATCGACGATACGAAGCTCATCTAAGGGAAAAAGTTATACCGCGGGTACAAGAAATATATGCTTGTGCTCACTACTTCACGGAAATGGAAACAGAATTTAGGTTTTGGAACGACATTGTCATTGGAAGTTCGTCGGAGCAAAAGAAAAGCAAAGCCAACCTCTACCACAATGTTGAAAAAGTGAGTGCTGAAAAGAGCAACTTTCAGCGGGACTATGATGCTTTTCTCCTAAAGTGGGAGTCAAAAGCAAGGTCCAATCGAGTAGGTATGGAAGATATTGAATCTTTCGAAAAGGCTGTCGTTAAGATAATTGATGCGAATATAAAGGTATCAGATCTAGAGTTAGCGACAATTTACCTTATGAGAAAGCATCGTACTTTCCTATCTGAGTATATGGATGCCTTATCTAGTGAAGTATTCGAACGTGTGTGCGGCAACCCAGCTAACGTTGTGAACGGCTGGATCGGAAATTTTAAGAGACGGCACGAGAAATACAAGAGTACTCTTAACTCATTCTTCGACGATTTTGTAAGTGTTCGTGAGAAAAGATTGCAAAAGCTCTCTAATGTGATTACACAAATTCGATTTGGCTTTAGAGAGTCTTATGCACAATCTCAAGGTAGATCTTTTGAAAATCTGAGCGCTCAGTTAAAGCAATCGATTGAAATTTTCAAGGTTGGCGAAGAGATCTATCACTGGGGCAAGAAGCTAGCATTTCAAGGCTACGCAAATCGATACGACACTGTAGATCTTTACTATACAGGTGCTGTAGAGACCCTGAAAAGGAATAAAAATAGGGCGCTGGATTACACGACTGTGGTCAAAAGCTATGGAGCAGCTCCCCAGGCAGCTAAGGATAAGTACCTAAACTACTTGAAAAGCAGAATCAAGTTTATCGATCACAATATTCAAAAAGTTGAGCGTATGGGTTGGAAAGGTTTTCTTGATCGCCAGAAGCTCTATGTCGAGAAAAGCCTTGAGCTCGTTGATCGGTATCCAAAAGGGTGTAAGGAAATTTTCGAAAGCTTTCTGGAAGAAGCTAAGCGGATTAAGACTAAAAGTCAGTTTTTGGCAATAGAAACCCTTTATTCGTCAAACAAGAAGAAATGTAAGGGGGTGGCTCGATGAAAAATATTCTCTTAGCAATACTTCTATCAACAAGGTTAGTTGATGTTGCGTTAGCACAGGGGACCGTAACTAAGTGTGCTGGATCATCTTGTTCAGATACAAATGTGCCTCCTTCACCCTATGATCCATCAAGTGATCCTTGGGACGGTGAAGACAAGCCATCGGGACTTCCAGGAAGATTAGATACAAGTGAGCCTTGCCGTGCGGACTTATGCGAACTGGTCGAAACAATTGCAGGACCTATAGAAGATTTTTTTGGCCAGTTCGATGCTGGGTACAACAAGCGTAAGAAGTTGCATAAAGAGCGAGATAAGCTTGTTAAAGCCATCGACTCATATAGGAGGAAGATAAGCGAGATACATGAAATCGGGAGAGAGTTGCGCCGAACTCACGAAACAGCTAACTATCGAAGTATCGACAGTGTTGACAAGAATCTTCCCGGCTATCTAGAAGAGATTGAGATTGAAGAGGTTGATCTCGGTAATCCCGACACAAGAACACTTCCAGACTTCGAATCATCTGTGGTGAGTATCGGCGGTGAAAAAGTTCGATCTGCTTGGGAATCATACGAAGATAAGCGAGATGCTGCTCAGAGCTTAGGTATAGAAAGCTTTGATACATATGGCGAAGCTTCCAAAAGGGCAATATTCAAAGCTGATAGAGCTTATTCGAAAGGAAATAGTGAATTAGGTGACATCGGAGTCGCGGTTGCAAATGAAGCCAATCAAATCGGGATCTCTGGTTCCCCACACTATGGCGCTGGCAAGGAGTGGTATCAGGCGATTACAGGTCAATCCCCTACCGGGAGACTGCTGTCGTCGAGAGCCTGGGGAGGGTCTACTTACGAGGTGGCAAACGTTGTTTGGGGAAACAATGCCCTTTCTAACCACCCGCTCTATAACCCCAACCCTCAAGGACCTAATCCTTTTAGAGTTATTCAAGGAGGAGGTGGTAGTAACCCTGGTCCGTCCATATGGGCTGCATTAAGGGCGGGTGCGGCTGCGGCGGCGAGACGCTACTGGCCTGTAGCTGGAGTTTTTATTAGCGAGTCTACTGGAAAAGGAGCTGATGGTCGTTACTTTGATGAGGCAGCGATAATTTTTCCAGAGGATATCGGTGACCCTAGAATCACTCGTAAGTCGCCACCTCTAAACGCTGACCCATCAGAGTGGGCTGAGTACATTACTGGAACCGGTCGCTACGATGATCAGATTGGCTTAGTTGAGCCAGCTGATCGAGACCTTGCTAAGTCGGTCATTGAAGCTGGCTATCGAGATCCAGCTCAGATTGCTAAAATAACTGGCTCTGCACGTAAATTTGGGGACGATCTAGCTAGGTTTTATGAAGCTCCGACAAATGTGCTGGGTAGACGAGTTTATAAGCATAAGACAGCTATCAAACCAGGTGTTCCAGAAAACGTGCATTCAAGTGTCAATCCGTCTATTAGGCAAAGAATAGCCAATGGTGAGACAAATGTAGACCTGATGAGAAATGGCAACGCTCCGATTGGCTCTGATGGTAAACAAGTTGAACTCCATCATTTGCTTCAAGAAGAGCCTGGACCGATGGCTGAAATTGTCAGTAGTATGCATAAGGATTACCACAAGGTTCTGCATGGGCTTAGGGAAGAAAGTTTCAGAAAGAACCCTCAACTAAGAAGGGAATACGCAAAGTTCCGTAGAAACTACTGGAAGAAGCGAGCGGAGGATTTTGATTGATGGCTTTCGACAAAGCAAAAATTGAAAACTTAGTTGCAGAAGTTAGGAAGGCTGGATTAGAGGTTGATCTATCACCTGCGGGGGCTTCGACAGAGTCTCTACTTGAGGTAGAAAGCAAGTTAGGGGTGACTTTGCCTGATGACTTTAAAACCTTTCTAAGAGAGTACGGCAATATTCATGTTTCCGGTTCCTATATAGCTGGAGTTTTTAATGATGACCTGACAGAGGAATCAGAAGGCACAGTAATATTCGAGACTCTTCGGTTTAGGGAGGATAGTAGGACAGATCCTAGACCTTCATTTCTGGTCTTAAGCTGTGAAGGAAATGAGTGGTACATGGGAATTGATACTAAAGATGGAAGAGTATTGGGTTACGACGCACTTTCTCAAGAATTCACTGAGCAGTACACTGACTTTTTTGAATATCTAAAGAGCTTTCTTATCGATCTAGTTTAAGGAGCTTTAAAAGATAAGTCAGAAAGCCATGCACAATTTTCATTGCTGATGCCACACCATATACACTAAAGTGTAATAAAATTTGTACCTGCGAGGTGCTGCAAGTAAGCAGCACCTTTTCTGTTGCCTGCATGACAAGCTGTAACACAGCTACCAGTAAGCTATTAAAATCACTTAAAACTCAATGGACTGGCTGTTTCCACATCCTGAGCCTTAAAATTGCCGTATAGATCAACGGTAAGGCCGATCTGAGCATGACCAAGGATGGCCTGGAGCTGATGCAAGTGGGGCCTCCCTTGTTGAGAAAATGTTTGAACTTTTGCTGAGAGAGTTGCCAAACAATTGCGCCTGCTCTAAAAATGCTTGTACTTTGGTTGCCATTAGGAAGTGCTATAGACTTATCTAGCTCTAATCATTGGCCTGAAACTTGTAGGAACTCCTAGAACACCGCTCAGTGACGCTTTAATACCGCATAGACGTTAAACTAGGAAGCTCCACAATATTCCGAACATACTCAACGCACTAGAGAGGTTGAGAGGTGAGCTTGCCTCAGAAGTACTGGAAAGAGCGAGCCAAGGACTTTTGAAAGGGTTGTTAATATGTACTTTAATGACAATGAACTTAAGAACCTTCTCGATAGGATGAAGCAACTAGACTGGGAATTAGAATTTAGTCCAATAGGAGCCAGCGAAGCTACTATTACCGAAGCGGAGTCTTCTTTACGAGTATCATTTCCTCAGTCCTATAAAGAGTTCCTAAGCAAGTACGGACTATTTGCTGCTAATGGAAACATCATAGCAGGTATTTGGAGGGATCTTAACTCTCCATCCGCAAGCAACGTTGTTACATTAACCGAGGCATTCAGAATTTCGAATCTAGTGCACGATGTTAAAAAGAATTTTGTTGTTCTAAGTTTTGATGGAGATTGGTATGAAGGTTTGGATACAAGCCGATCAGTAAACGAGGGTGACTCGTCCTATCATTGCATATGATCTCACAGCAAAAAGTATGTAGAACAGGAGTGTACTTTTGCCGAGTATGTGAAGGACTTCTTGTTGGGAAAAATAGAAGTAGCTGAAGAAAGTTAGAGTGTCTCTCGCTAAAATAGAAGGATGGGGGTATCCCACCCTAACAATTGAGCTTATAAAAACATATAGGAAATTGGCTCTTAGGTCTTAATTGCTATGCGATTCCTGCAAGAGTAACCAGTCCTAGGAGACGTAGTTTAAAAACTTGGGAGTGTAAGCAGCGAGCTTGCTTCTCACCATGAACTTAAGAGATAATTATGGAAATACAATTCTCTAGACTAAGCCCTATCATAATCACCAAGCACTTAGCGATAATGTTTCACTGGTCATTAGCAATCATGATTGCGTTGTTTCACAAGAATCCCTTCACAGCACTTAGCTATATCACGATTCTGGTTTTTCACGAGCTTGGTCATGCCTTTTTAGTCCATCTTCGTAAACTTAGTATAGATGGGCTTTCTATATATTTCTGGGCTGCTGAATGCCGTTACTCTGGATTTGAAATCTCGGAGCGAGACGATATTATTATAAGCTGGGGAGGTACCTTAGGACAATTGCTGCTGCTCGCTCTCGCATTTCCAGCGGCAGAACTATTCCCAGCGTTCAAAGATAGCGTTTCATACAACATGTTCGTAGCAGTTAATATTGCACTAATAGCCTGGAACCTGATGCCAATGTATGGTTTGGATGGTTATACCGCTTGGAAGATCTTCTCAATTCGTCGTATGGTGAAGAAAGCCAAGGTTCAAGGGTTAGATAAACAACCAGCACCAACTAAGAGAGACATCCTCCAGCGTGAAGGCATTATCAAAAGTGATTACCTTAAGTACTGAGTTGCAGACTAAAAGTTACCCACAAACACAACCCCTCACCATCTCTTTACCAAAAATTGATGTTCTTGACCTGAAAGGCTTCCACGAAGTCTAAGAACGAATTACAAAGACTCCACCATTGTAAGCTAAAATTCACACTGTTAATCTAACGCCATCATTGACTAGTATCACCAGTTTAACTTAGGAGTGTCTTTATGCGTTTATGCATGTACTTTATTTTAAGCACTTTGCTGACACTTAGTTGTAGCAAAGTAGACCAAGAAACCTCGCAGCTTCACCTGCGACCACTGACCGTAGAGGATAAGTTAGTTGACTTTGATGTGGCTGTGAATCAGTTCAAGAATTACTACGCTCCTTATCAGTATAAGGAGCAGAGATTCGGGGTCTCTTTCGAAGAAACGTTCGCAGCACTTCGGCAAGAGGTCATCGATTCCCAGTCTGATCAAGAGTTCTACGATATTTTGGGAAAACTCGTAGCAACGTTTAATGATGGACACGTTAGTATCACCATTCCTAACATGGGTTCTTATGCACTTCCCTTTGTGGTTGATCACTTCAATGGCAACTACGTAGTAGCCTCCGTTGAAGACATATTCTCTCAAGAGACAGGGCTTATGGTAGGTGATCGGCTTGTCTCTATGGATGGCCGTGATGCAGAAAGCATCGTCAACGACCTCATGCGCTATCAGTCTCTCGGCTACGAGCGTTCGTCTCGTCGCTAGGCTGCCTTTCGTCTCACAAACAGAACCCACCAACCACCTCAAAGATCTCGCGTCAATCTCACGTTCGAGCGCGGTCTCGATGGACAGCAGTTCTTTATTACTAGCTATTGGTTTGTTCCTGAGCTAAGTCAAGCCGAATCTATGGAAACCACTTTTCAGAACTACTACTCCTACAGCACGGGTATCGAGCGCTTTGGCGCCAGCATTCCGTTCTACTATAATCCCAAAGTCCAAGATCAATATAACTTTAAGGCAGCTAGTATCACTAAAGAAGAATGGGAAGATGCTGGCAACACAGGCTTTCCTTACAGCCCCTTTGCCATGACTTACAATCATCAAGGCAAGAAAATTCTCCTAATGAGAATTCCTAGCTACAATGTCACTTCAAAGGAAGCCACGCGCAACGTAAAAACGTACGAAATGCTTCTTAAGAAGTACCAAGACCAAGTGGATGTCCTTGTTCTGGACCAAACCCATAATCCAGGTGGTAGCGTTTCCTACGTCCAAGATTTGGCAGAACTGTTCCTTAAGTCTCCTGGTCCCGGAATCGCCTTCGCGCCGCGAGCCGATCGGGAATGGCTCCGCCGCTGGAATTCATTCTTATCAGAACCAGATCTATCCATATTCGAGAAGAACTTTATCCAGCAAATCTACCGTGAAATCGACGAGGCTAATGATGCCGGCGATTTCCTAGCCCCACCGATTCCCCTTACAAGCATCAGTGGCACGATACCAGGCAAATATGTTTGGCAGAAACCGGTGCTGCTTTTAATCGACGAACTCTGCGGCTCCGGTGGCGACGCCTTTCCAATGATCATGAAAGGCAACCAAGCTGCTACTCTTTGGGGCCACCGCACCTCAGGCTTAGGTGGCAATGTTGATGCGATTTCCCCCTTGCCAATCACAAAGGCTGATCTAAAACTAACAAGGAGCTTATTCTTCTTGGCCAATGCCAACGATACGATTCCCGATGGACCACTCATTGAAAATAATGGGGTTGAGCCAGATGTCAATCGTGACTATGGATATCAGGACTTGATGGAAGGGTACACTAGCTATATTCAGGATTTCTCAGACTATGCTGTTGGTCTCGCAAGCCCAGCCTCTTAGCACTGCGAACACTGAAGGGCAAATCCTGATCTGAGAATCAGGGTTTACCCTTACCTCTAAGAAAGCTTCGTCTGGCACTCACCTCTATCTGGCGAATAGACCATTGTTAATCGAGATTTCTTTTGTCAGGAGGAGTTCCTTTGGAGTCTGATAAGCAGATGAAAATCCTATATTTAGACGACGACCCAGATCAACTCGAATTCGCGGTAGAGATGCTCGCAGAGCACGCTAGGGTCACTACAGCTCGCAACCCCAAAGAAGCCTTAGAACAACTCAGAGAAGAGACCTTCGACTTACTGGTCACAGACATTATCATGCCCGGCTCTTGTGGAATCGATTTCGCCAAGAAGGTGCAAGTTGATTACCCTGAACTACCAATGGTCGCTGTAAGTGGAGCTGGTCTGCAGTGCCGTCAGCAACTGAGTCAGGAGCTCCAGGCCGTGTTTATGGACTTCCTAGAAAAACCTAACACCTGGACTGAGCTGCGACAGCGATGGTTATAGACCAAAAAGGCTAATACTCCCCTCGGTTAGCGAGTAAAACCGCCGGAATCTTGAATATTACCCAATGTAATTATGAAACTTAACTTGCTAATACCTATAACCTTTTCAAACTTTATTCCGACTTCATGGGGAACTTCCGAATAGAAAGCTGTGGGACTAAAAGGGGAGATAACAATGAAGTCACCGAAGGTGCATCTCGCAGCTCTGGTCGGGCTATGGGCGCTCAGCCTATCATGCACAGATTCCAAGCTCGATTCGCAAGCAGATCTAGCAGCCGAAGCCAGCCAAGACTCAAACGTTGAGGATTCCAAGAGTCAGCTAGCATCAGAGCCTGTGAGCGTTGGAGGAGCATTTCTTCACGTGCGCTGCGGTTCCTACACCGATGATCTTTACGGCTGCGGTATCCATGAAAATGGCAGTAAATATCAAGATAGCACCATTGAGTCTGTTAAGATTGAAGGGCAAGACCTTGCCATCAACCAACTAACAAGCAGTGATCCTTGGCACGTTAGCTTTTCCCTGCCAGAAGACCTTCAACCAGGCATAGCACCCGATGCTATCGAAGCCATAGTTCAATTTACAATTGCCGATCAGTCTTACGAACGCCGTTCTCCAGAAGGACTCAGCGGTGAACCTCTAGTAGTAGCTAATCCCGAAGCTCAGGGGCCATTCGGCCTAGTTGATATAGCAGCACCAGAGACATTCCGCTATCCCGTAGACGAAGATGGGACTGTGACATTTAAAAACAACTTCGATCAGTCCCCCATCGTTGAAGACTCCGATGGCGACGGTACCGCTGATTGGAGACTTCGTGATCCCGGAGAGCTTGTTGCCAATGCTGTTGAGAAAGGGATCTTTATCAATCGCGAGCAAGTTCAGTTGAAATCACAGCCGGAAGCCAATACACCTCACGACTTGATGTCGGTGGAGTATGCAGCTGCCCATGTTTCAAACGCGGGCATGGGTGCAGAGTTTTGGATTAGTGTGAACTACGGAGCTAATGTCTCCGCCGTTGTTTTCGTCCACCTGCAAAATGTTGGTACTAGCCAAACGGCAATTCTTTACACCAAAGAGGATGGCAACCCCCGTGTGGAGTTAGCTCGATTCGAGAACCTCGCCCTTGGCTTTCAAAGGGTCTCTCTATTCGTTGATACAGGCAATCGGCTGGTGTCCATGGCTATTGGCCAAAACGAGGTGACAAGCCTGGCCTTCCCTACCTTCACCGCTAACGAGGTGAATCAATTTACCATTGCCGGACGTGACTCCGATGTAGCATTTGCCTATGTCCATTCTGTAGTGGACCCTAGCGCTGGGGGTGTCGCTGGCGCTGGATTTGGTGTTGGCTTCGGTAACGACTAGGAGAGCCTAAAAAAGTCATCTGGGCCAAGACCTTAGAGATCACAAGGATACATATTTTGCTCGACCCAGCTAGAATTACGTGCTACCTTCCGCCCCTATTCTGGACCAAGTGAGGATTTCCCGTGCCCCAATACATCAAGACCTACGAGCAGGCAATTCCAAGTGAGCTTTGTCGCGACCTTATCCAAGCTTTCGAACAAGACTCTCGTGTGGCGAAAGACGATCAACCAGATTATACCACCCGAAGGTTTCTCTACCTTTCAGACAAACCGGAATGGTCTTCTTTATGCTTAAAGCTAACAGAGGTTGGAAACACCCTTGTGGAACGATACTTTGATAGGCCTGATGAGCTTGCCGCCACGCGGCCTGCGGACTGGATCGATGACGGCTATGTGATGGCTTGCTACGATGAAGGGGATACCATTGCTATCCATACCGATGGCCAGTGTCCCGTCGAGCCAGCTAATGGCCTAAGGCTTGCGACCCTATTGATCTACCTCAACACGGTGGATGAAGGAGGCGAAACCTTCTTCCCCCTTCAAGATGTAGCAGTCAAACCAGTGGAAGGTCGCGCTGTGATATTTCCGCCGGGTCACATGCATCCCCATGGGGTCCATCCCCCGAAGGGCAAGCGATATATCGTCCAAACCTGGATCACTGACCCGGACTTAGTGGTCAGCGAGCGTAGCGGCTGGTAAGTCATGACCATGGCGCTTGGCATGAGCATGGGAGCAGGCTTGGCAATTCACCCACTCCGCTTGGCCATCGCTGTAATGTTCCTTCTTCCAAACAGGGAGACGGATTTTCACTTCATCTATAATGTACCGACAGGCTTCGAACGCTGCATCCCGGTGTGCCGAGCTAACTCCAATCCACACAGCAATATCACCAATATTCAAAAATCCTTTTCGATGAATCCCATAGGCCTCTTTGATCCCGTATTTTTCTATGGCTTCTTGGATAATCACAGCACCTTCTTTTTTAGCCAGACTATCGTAGATTTCATATTCCAAGGCATCCACCGATTGCCCTTCGTTATGATTTCTTACCCAACCTTCAAAAGACACAAATCCGCCTGCTGCGTCATTCACGAGTTTGGACCGGGATAGCATCGGATCGATGGGGTCACTGCTAACTTCAAACATGATCAACCTCCAGATACAGGTGGAATGAATACAAGATGATCACCAGGATTGAGTTCAACGTCCATCCCCTGAAAGGATTCATTGACGGCAACCCGAACATGTTTCGCGCCCATCCCGAAGTGGTAACGTTCCGCCAGTTCCTCATACAGATCACCAGCGGTGCGAGCTGTGGTCTGCACCTCTTCGGACTCCCTTGCGGCCTTTTCTCTAAACAGCGCGTAGTACTGAAGTCTAACTGTTTTCAAGTCAATGCTCCTTGTTCTTTGAAGGCTTGGTATTCACTTTGATAGTTAATATTCTCAAGAGTATTGGATTCACCTAATTCCAAAACTTTACTAGCTGAATGGATCAAAACCTTGCGAGGGCAATGAATGCCTTGGCCTAGAGCTTCAAACAACCTTTCTTTCATGCGACTCTCATAAATCGCACATAAAGGCTCCGGCAAGCCATCATGAAGGCTCCGATAGCAAGTTGCGAGCTGCGTTGCTTGGCGCTCATTTATGAGTCTCTCGATCGTGTTGGGATCAAGCCTCGGCAAATCACAGGCAACGACCAACCAGGATCGCTCTGGAAAGGCAAGCATCGCAGAAAGTATACCGCCCATTGGTCCAAAACCTTCGAAGCGATCTGATATTTGTGGCAGCTCTGCCAACGGGGTTCCCTGCCACTGCCCAGGTCGCGATGAGATGTAAACCTCCTCTAGGTTTTGCTCCAGCAGATCGAATGCCACCTGAGCCTGGGGCTTGTCGCCATAGCGCAGGAGCGCTTTGTCTTGGCCCATACGGCTGCTCTGACCACCGGTTAAAACGAGGCCAGAAAGGGGCTTGCCTTGTAGGACTTCTTGCCAATTCTGAGCGATAAAATGTGCGATCGCGGCAACATCATCCCTACGAAAGTATGGGAGACCGCCTTCAGGGTCGGGGTGTTCATTGGGTTCGCCAATCCAAGCTAAAACCTCCGTGATCTCGCCATTGTTCACCATTGGCTTGAGTTCTGGATTCCAGAAGAGTAACTTGGGAATCTTGCTCGCCTTATGGCCTTCAACCAAAGCGAAATCAAAATCCCGAGACATGCTACGCTGCTGGAACATGGAACTGGTCCCTCGGCTTAGGCTAGCAAAATGCTCTTGATCCGCAATAAATACTTGTTCTGCACCAGCCTGCCAGGCCAAGGAGGTATCTTTCCCTGGTCGATCCATAACAAACCGATGAGCGTCGTGCTTGATGTAAGCCACCCGATAGGAGTTTCGCCAGATATTTAGAAGCTGGCAAATCAATGTTGTTTTGCCGCTACCGCTATACCCTGCAATGGCAATTTCTGTTGGGTGATAGAGATGTTTAGCCTTTTTTCTGGACATCTCGTTTACCTCCCGTTTTACTGATAAGTTCGGTTTTGGCGATGACAATATCATGGGACATCGCCTTGCACATATCATAGATGGTTAGTGCTGCAACACTAGCTCCTGTGAGAGCCTCCATCTCGACTCCAGTTTTGTGGAAAACCTCTACCTGACATCGGACAATAATCTGATAGCCATCCGCTTCAATAGTGATCTTGCATCCTTCAATGGGTAGGGGATGGCAAAAGGGTATGAGTTCATGGCAGCGTTTAACAGCCATGGTTCCTGCTACGATTGCTGTCGCAAACACTGGGCCTTTCTTACTAGCAATTTCTCCATCTTTAAGGTGCTGCATCACCTCGTCAGGAAGCTCGACAATGGATTGCGCCACGGCTGTTCGTTCCGTGGCTTCCTTATGGCCAACGCTTACCATGGTGGGTTGATTTTTATGATCTACATGGGTCAGCACTCTAGCCTCCGATCTGGTACATGTCTTGGTCTATCTTTTCGATGCGACCTGTGGGTTTCATTGTGAGCAAGCGGCCAAGTAGCTCGTCGTATTGCTCTACAGGCACATTCCGAAGGTTGACCCCCTTCTCGCTCATCAAACAAGCTCTCAAGTGACCATCAGCTGTGAGCCGCCAACGGGAGCAATTACCACAGAATGGTTTGGTTTCGGAGGCAATGAAGCCGATCTTAGCCCCATTATTCAACTGATAGACAAAGGATGTGGAGTCTTTGGCAACCGGCACTGTCTTCAGCTCGTGATTTTTCAAAAGGATGTCGATAGCGTCGTCTGCAGCCATAAAGCGATTGCGCTGATCAGTTCCGTTGGCCTGCCCAATCTTCATGAGTTCCAGGAAGCGCACCTCGATCCCATAGCGGGCAGAGAAATCTACGAAATCATCAATTTCGTCATCATTGATACCCTTCATGAGAATACTGTTGACCTTCACATGAAAGCCCATATCCTGAGCTTTTAGGATATTATCGTAAACCCGTTCGAAGACCTTCCGCCGTGTCACCTGAAAGAACTTATCAGGGCTAAGTGAGTCGAGGCTCACATTAATGCTGCGCAAGGCAGTGTGCTGCAATTCGTCGAGATGCTTATCAAGGGTCACGCCGTTGGTCGTCAGCCCTAAACTTCTAAGGGGTAAATCTGAGAGCAGCCGCATAATCTCAATAAATTCTTGCCTCAACGTGGGTTCTCCCCCTGTCACGCGAATCTCTCGCAATCCATAGGCCACTAAGGTCTTCGCCATCTCGTAAATCTGATGGGGTTGTAAAAATCGCTCGCGCCCCATGAAGCTCATGTGCTCTGGCATGCAGTAGGTACACCGCAAATTGCAAGCATCCAGTAGCGATATTCTGAGTTTTTGTATGCGCCGACCGTAGCGATCTTCTAGTTCGATCACGCTAGACCTCCTTGCCAAAGATAAAGGGGAAAAACCTCACCCTTTTTATGATACTCGTTTTCCTGCGGCAGCTCTAAAAAGCCATCGGATGCGCTCAGGGCAGCAAAATCTCCCGAGCCATTATTTTGGATTGGGTGAGCTACAATGATTCCATCGCGGCTCCACCGAAGACGAACCGGCAAAAAATAAGTTAGATCTTTTTTAAACACCACATCTTCAGCCAGGATAGCGAAAGCCTGCTTTCCTGATGAATCAAGGCCCAAACCTTCTTGGAGAGCGGGGATCACATAGCGGTGAAGACAAACAAGAGTCGACACCGGATTCCCGGGTAAACCGAAAACCAACTTTCCCTCTGGGTTAGTACCAAACCACATGGGTTTGCCGGGTTTTTGCTTGATTCGATGAAAGATTTTGTCGACTTGAAGTCGTTCTAAAACTTGTGGAACAAAGTCAAACTTTCCACGAGACACGCCTCCTGTCAGAATCAAGCAATCAACTTTCAACAAAAGGTCACCCAGCCGAGATTCTAAACCTCGTTCGTCATCCGGAATATGATAGATCTCAACCCTATCGAAATCGTGTATATTTAGTGCGGCCTTGATCGCCCACGAGTTCGACATGCGGATCTGGTGGGCTTCCGGCACTTGGTCAACCGGTACGAGCTCGTCACCAGTGCTGACGACAGCAATACGTGGAGAACTACTGGTCTTGACGGATGCCTTACCTACCGATGCTAAGATTGACCACTCGGGGGACCTAAGCCATCGCCCTTTGCTTAAAAGCCGATCACCTGTGCTATAGTCACTGCCCTTGCCGTGAATATTCTGGCCTTGGACCACGTTGATGGCGGCACCAAGGTAAGCCACTCCCTGCCTGATTTCGATCTGCTCGTAAGGGATCACGGTATCACAGGACTCTGGGAGGCTCGCGCCAGTCATGGCTTCTAAACAATTTGCTTGGTTTTGGAGCTTAAGCTGTGGCGATCCTGCTTTCTGGCAACCTTCAACAATGAAGCTGCGCCTGCCCGCTCGGAACTGGTCGAACGCAATGGCGATCCCATCCATGGCCACACGATTGAACGGAGGATAAGACCGATCGGCGAAAATATCTTCCCTAAGAACATGAGAACCCATTTCTTCAATCTGAGTCAATTGGGACTTGAAGGTATAAAGAGCTGATGCGATAGCTTTTTCAGCTTCGTAGGTAGAAATCATTAGCATCCTTTCCAAACACGGGAGGCTACGACCTTTTCAAATCATAGCCCTGGTAGCGCAAAATTTGTGCTACGACCCAGCCCTCTTATCCCCAAGACTTAGAGAGACTCGGCTCGGATTATGTGCTCCCAAGGTTATAGTAGCCAGTGGGTCCGAGTCAAGGTACGCCGTGCCGTTGCAACATTCATGGCACCAGGCCGGAAGCAGTTACAAAATTTTTGAATTCTGCTAAGAATGGAGGCTCGCGAAACTTGGAGAAACTCACGAACTATGTCTTTTTTACTCAGCAAATGGACCATCCCCCTCTTCGCTTGGAGTTTCGTTCTCGGAACAGGGGCCTTGAAAGCTTCGCAGCCCTTGCGAGTGGCTGTCGCGTCAAACTTTGCAAAGCCATTGGAACGGCTGATTGAAGAGTTTGAGAAGCGAAGTGGGATTAGTGTCGCTGCCAGTTCGTCATCATCAGGAAAACTGTATTTTCAAATCATGCAGGGAGCGCCTTTCGATATATACTTGGCTGCCAATCACGAGTACCCATCACAGCTGTACCAGCAAGGGAAGGTTTTACAGCCCTTTGCGTATGCTAGAGGTCGCTTAGTGATGTGGTCTCAAGACCGCTCATTGCCGCTCTCCCTAGGCTGGCTTCAAAAAAATTATCGTGAATATCGATTTTCTATCGCAAACCCTAAAACGGCACCTTATGGCCAAGCTGCGAAAGCCTTCTTAAAGACCATGAACCTTCATGATGTTCAGGTGCTACAGGGGGAAAGTGTCGGCCAAGCCTTCCATTTTGCAAGATCGAGTAAGAAAGTCCTCGGTTTGGTAGCACTCAGCCAAGTTCGAGGGCTTTCCAAAAAAGATCAAAGCCGATTCTGGGAACTACCTCAGGATAAGTACCCAGCTATTATACAATCTGGCGCTATTGTCAAAGGCCGGCCGCAACAGCAAGAAGCGCAGCAGTTTGTCAATTTCATTCTATCGTCGAAGGCACAAGAGACCATAGCATCCCTTGGCTACCAAAGAGGTGGATGATCGAAGCGCTCGCAACTTGGCAACCATTGCTACTGACTTTCTACCTTTCAGCAGTGACCACATCAATTCTTCTGCTTATCTGCATCCCTGGTGGCTGGCTGTTTCTTAAGCTTCCAGATAGATTTAGAACTCCCATGGAAGCTGTTATTGCCTTACCTATTGTATTGCCCCCATCTGTACTAGGTTTTTACCTACTTATGATCTTATCGCCAGAAGGACCGTTGGGCCGCCTATCCTCGGCATTTGGAGGACCAGCCCTCGCTTTCACCTTTGAAGGCCTTGTCATTGGCTCTGTGTTCTACTCCCTGCCTTTTGTTATGCAGCCTATCGTATCAAGCTACAGCCAGGTACCACAGCAAGCTCTCCAATTATCGTCCTCATTGGGTGCCAAACCTTGGGATCGCTTCACTTCGGTAGTCTTACCTATGAGTCGCAGAGGTATTTTAACCGGCGCTATCTTGGGATTCGCCCACACTCTTGGTGAATTTGGAGTGGTATTGATGATTGGAGGCAACATTCCTGGAGAAACTCGGGTTGTCTCAATTGCAATCTATGATCATGTGGAAGCCCTAGAATACCAATCAGCACACCTTCTATCTGCCGTTCTTTTGGGGCTTTCTCTGGGAATTCTGATGCTAATCTCCTTCCTAAATCGTGGTCGATCTATAGGGGTGCGCAATGTCTAGGCTATCGATAAATATTAGGCGAGCCCTTTCAGACTTTTCCCTCGATATTGCCTTAGATCACGACTTCAAGGGAGTCACAGCTGTCATAGGGCCGTCTGGAGCGGGGAAAACAAGCTTTCTGCAATGCCTAGCAGGTTTTGTTGATGGAAGAGGGATTCAGATCAAAGTGAACGGTGAAATCTGGAACGATACAGAACGAGGTATCATTCGCCAACCTCATCAGCGACGCCTCGGGTATATCTTTCAATCCCCTTATCTATTTCCTCATCTTTCAGTTGAGGATAACCTTTTTTACGGCATGAAGCGTCGTGGCCAGTTAGCTGACGATGAGATTGCACAAGTCATCCACAGCCTTTCTATTCAGCCTCTATTAAGGCGTTCACCAAGCGCTCTATCCGGGGGAGAAAAACAACGCGTTGCTCTAGCGAGAAGTCTGCTCACCAAGCCAGACCTTTGGATTCTCGACGAACCCATGAGCGCATTAGATAAGAAAAGTCGGCAAGAGGTTATCACTATGATCCGGCCCATTCTGTCTCTTTCAAGTGCACCATCGTTTTACGTCTCTCACGCCCTTGATGAGGTTGCACAGATGGCCGATTCCGTTTTGGTTATAGATCGAGGGCAAGTCAAGTTCTTTGGCAGCATCGATGAAGCCAATGATCAAGACTTGGGAATCCCAGGTCTTCAGAATGAACCGGGAGTAATCTTAGAGGGTGTGGTCAAGGACTTTGATGAAGAATACGGTCTCTTGCGATTGAACATCGACCACCAAGACATCTTCCTTCCAGCGAGGAGCCGCCCCAGTGGTCAACGCCACCGCTTTCGCATCCTGCGTAAAGACGTAAGCCTTTGCCTATCTTGCCCTTCTAGCAGCAGTGTTCTCAATCAGATACCATGCATTGTGATAGCGCTAAAACCTGCTTCAGACTACCAGACACATGTGAAGCTTGCCTTTGGTAAGCACATACTCTGGGCGACGCTCACCCGCAAGTCTGTTGACAATCTCAGGCTTGAGCCCGGCGTTTCAGTCACTGCCATGATCAAGGCCGTTTCTTTATTAGGCACTCATTGAATCCTCCAAAAAATTTTTCTCAGAGGATTCAGAGATATTAGTGCCTACAATCGCAGCAACTACTTATTGGAGTTGATCCAGTCTTTGTAGTAACGTACATCAGTTGAGTTGCTATTGCTGCCAATACAGCCCAAGAGCGGAATCTCGATCCCAGTGCTTGCAGCACCTACAAGCTGTAATTCTCCATCAACCTCGGCATAAGCTGGGCCACCTGAGTCTCCAGCACAGATTCCTTTGAACCAAGAGCCATGACTGACTCGTGCGATATTGCTGCTTTCACTACTGAAGCTGTTTTCAAGAGTACGAAGAACCCCAGTGTCATTGGTGTTACGACCCCGTGTCACTCCGTATCCAGCTAAGACAGCTTTCTCGCCTCTAACTTCAAGCCCAGCATCAGCAATTTCAACGGGCACCATGTAGTCTGGAATATCCTCGGAAAGGATGATTAACCCAATATCGTTGGGGCGACTGCTAGGGAATGGCGAAAGGGTTTGACTTGGATTCCAATCAGGGTGTGGAATCACTTCCGCTGCTTTGATATAATCTCCGCCACTGGAAACTTCGGTATCGAAATGAACGAGATAGTCTTCAGCCTTAGGGAAAAGCAAATCTCCTTTGGTCGTACGTCCCTCAAGGGCTTGAATGCAATGAGCTGCTGTTACAATAGTCCTCATTCCAATAATGGTTCCCGAGCAAAATGATTTTCCTTGTGATAATGGAGATTGCCCGCTGGAACCAGCTACATCTGTGGTAAGAGCTACTGTCGACATCCGCACAGCAGTAAGATCACCATCAGAGACAACGGTTCCTCCTCGGATTTCCAAATCAGACGTTTGTTCTACTCCACAAGAGAACGAGAGAGTTGCAACGGCGGCGAGTGCTACTGGAATTCTGATCACGTGAGTCATACCATCCTCATCATTGTTATTAAAAATTTACTGATTGCATTGGTATTGGTTATTCTCTTTATCTCATTTTTGGTCAATACTGAAAATCTCCCGCTGTATCTAGGAAATCACGCCATCTACCCTATACCCTGGAGTATGACTGATGCGACTTTCATGACGATTTTCTAGTTAGATTAACTAGTTCATGAAACCTCAGTGTTTTATTTCTTTTCAAGGATGAACGATTTTTATAGACAGATAGGGGTCAAGTCTGAGCCTTAGAATCATTCGACCTCTGGACTTTGTGAATATTCCATAAAAAGAAATGTGGTATCATCAGCGGGCGGGAAGTTCTTCCAAGTTTTGGCAGTCAATTCTAAGAGAGCAGCCTTCGCCTCCTCAATGGAAGAACTCGACTTAAGAACCGAAAGCAGTTGTCGCTTCTTCAGCCTTTCTCCTTTCGGCCCTCCATTTTCGATCAGACCGTCGGTATACATAAAGATTCTGTCATCACTACTCAAGGCAAACTCTTCTACTGCTAGCGAAATGTTTCGATCCAAACCAAATGGTTGGGATGGAGCACATAAGCTATGCAGCTTTCGATTCTTTGGCGAAAAATGATAGGCTGGCTGGTGACCAGCGTTGCAGTAATAGGCACGATTCGCCTTGCAATCAATACCGATCATCGCCATAGTCATCAGCCTATCAGCCCTTGCGCCTACAGCTAGAACTGCCTCATTCAGGCCCTTGCTGAGGCTTTGAAGAACTAAAGGTATAGGGGCTTTATCAATCACATCACTTCTTGTGAAAAAGCTTTTGATAGCTCCGGAAGCCGCTCCTGTTACCAACGCCGAAGCAACTCCATGCCCAGTAACGTCCCCCGCAAAGGCAAAAAATCTTTGGTTATCTGAATCGAAAACAAAATCGAAGTAATCACCTCCGGCCTGCTGATCAGCCACTTGATAGAAGGATTCGGTTTCGATCGGTCCAAATTTTTTTTCATTTGGCAGGAAGGCACTCTGCACAATCTTTGCTTCTTGCATGTGAATCTGCACCCCAACCGCACGATGATGCTTATCCGCTAGTAAGATAGCTTGCCCTAGGAACATCGCGATAAGTGCAAAATACATGGTATTGGCGGTTTCCCATAGATAATGGGCGTAGCCAACATCATTTATCAGTGCGATGACAAACACCATACAAAAGCCAAGGTTAATCCTAGCTTCAACGCGATGTTTAACATTATGTCGGCTATGGTAAATGAGAAGGCCGACCAGCGCAACTGCCGCTAATAGATCATAAATTTCAAACCATGTGACAAACTGTCTGACGGATGGATAGTCTGGTGCAACAAAAGGATAAATAAGTGGTATCAAAGATAAGATCATTGCAACCTTCGCCAGTCGATCGTTGATCAGAAAGCCCTCTATAAGATGTTTGTAGTATTGAAAGATCAAAAGTGGAACTAGAATCATAGTTGAGTAGAGGATTCGAAAATTGATCTGATCGTAGGCAGCGGCCCCACCAGGAAACAGTGATTCTATAATACGATCGGCACTTAATTGTCGGAATACCATGACGAAGCAGCCTAAGGAAAAGTAAAGACTCGTAAGATCCCCTTGTCGACGGCTCAAGTAAAAGAGTAAATGATAGAGCCCAAGCAATAGCAGTACCGCCAAACCAGATACCCTACCGAGCAGGTTGAGAAATGTCTCTCGAATGAGAATCTCATAATGGCCGATCTTTGGCGGGATCAAGATGCCTCTCGCATTGAAGTTGAAGCTACTCACGCGAATGAGCAGGGTTAGTTCAGAATTTTCGTGGGTATAGATAGGGTAGGTCCGGCTGAGCCACCAGTGAAGCTCCGTCTCACGGCTAGTGCCTATTTTACCAGAGTAGGCAACAATTGCCCCTGTTTCTAAGACCTCTACCTCAAATGCTGCATTCAGCCCAATATTCTCTTGCCAAGCGATGAGGCTTAGAGACTTTGGAATATTTAATTTTAAAATATAGGTGCCATAGGACACCCCACTAAGACCAGCTTCCGTCGTCCAGCTCTCCCCGATTGGAACCTCGACTGCCTTAGAAATACTATCGGCATAATTTGCCGCGTTTACGAAGTGCTCCGGAATGAATTGAATCTTGCCAGTCGGTCGCACATAAGCCTTACCCATGGTTAGTTCATTGAGGTCGAGAGTCGAGTCTACTAAAACTCGATCTTGTGCATAGCTAATGCTGCTACCCGTTGCTAGAGCTCCCAGGAGCAGAAAGACTAAATTTAAAGGTTTGACTTTCACAACCCAGCTCTGAGTAAAAGACCGTCCCTTTTCATTCGGAATTCTTGGGGTTTTAGAGATAGGCAAATTCACCCGTACTAACGAGAAGAGCCTGCTGAGAACTATCAACAGGCTCATAAACGCTTACTGGGTTCCGTCTACGACAATAGTAACGTTCCTACGGCAAAGGGAGGCTTGCCGTACGAATCTCAAAGACACCTCGGCTATAGCCGAGTATTTGAAGCTTAAAACATACATTCTCGTCAGTCACCAGATACACATCGCCTTTGGATGTGACACTGTGAGTCGCAAAATCATAATCATACCAATCGTTTAGTATTGGATTTCCGGAAAAAGTCCCTGATCCAGGGGGGCCTGGAACTGGAAGTTCTTCGTCATAAGCCAGGGCATCAAATACACATTCGTTAACAGCCTCGAAATCTTTTTTACCGCTATGAAACACTCCGATTGCACCATCGCCACTAGTTCCGGAATTAGTCTGAAACTGAGTGCGCTTGACACTGAGATCCCAAGCCGAGTCTTGCTCTGCAACAATCAACCCTTCTTCGAACTTAAGGAAGATTGGGTTCTCATATGACGAGGCATCCACTGTAACTGTAACTGGCTCTGCAGCGATTCGTTCTGTAGATTCCCTGCTTGAGCTTGGCTTGGTATTCTCTCGTGCTAGTGCCGTATCGTTCGACTCATTGCCCGATCGTTCACTACCTTGCTCTGATCCACAAGCTAGGAGTAAACAAAGTGGTAAGGCATAGTATAACTTCATTTGAGATGTCCTTATATGATAATTATTCTCATTATCATTTTCATACCGCATACCCAGAGTTTTCTACAAGGTGTTTTTTTGTAAAACCTTCAATTAAAGTGGGACTTGCCTCTTGAGAATGAGAATTCCATTTATAGCCAAGACCTCTAACAGTGTGTATAGCCTGCCCCATAGGCCCTAGTTTTTTTCTCAAAGCCTGGATATGGACATCGATATTACGAGGAATGATCTTATGATTCGGAGCGATGGTCCGCAGAAGCTGTTGTCTGGATCGCACCACTCCAACCTTCCAGAGTAGCGCTGATAAGACCCGAAATTCGCTGAGTGTTAGATGCAATGAACGCTCTTCATGGAACGCTTCGTAATTCTCCAAATCTAATTTTAGGCCATCGCACTCTAGGATCGCTCGTTCAAACTCAATCATGGGAGACCTCCTGCGTAAGTAATTCAGGGTTTAGCTGATTATTTGACTTTACTGCGACAGCGAAATCTGCCCTCAGCCCATAGCGCTCATCCTGAAGCTCAGAGATGATTTCAGCGGTAGTTTGGCCATGGTCCGAAACAAAAGTAATCACTGTTGGATTAAACGGCGAGCGACGCTCTAGTTCTTCGACGACTCCGTGGCGATAGTCACTGTGAAAGCTACCACAAAGAAGGAATGATAGAGGAAATTGACGCTCAGCAAGAAGTTCTTTTGCCATCGTATTATCCACCAAAGACTGAGCCGCAAAGTAGTTATCAACTTGGGCTCCGCCATGACCACCCATAGCATCTAAGAATCTTTCGTAGTATGACAGTGATCCCAAGGCGAAATCCTGGGGAAGCCACTCTGGGTCGAGCGCTTCCATGCCTCCTTGAGAAACCTGACTCTTGATAGATCGCGATAGATTCAATGGAATCACAGAACCATTGAGGCGCCGTATGGCCTCTAAAACGACCCCGTAGCTCTGATTTCCCTCGTAGGGCCCGAGCAGCTCCCCCAAAGCCTCTTTTGTAGAGGTTTCCTTGTTCCAATAGCGTTTGAGAGCCATGTTCACCTGCTCTTTTTGGTCGATATTCAAAAACTCCCAGCCAAAATCAAAGGAGTTCTGGTTTTTTTGGCTGCGAACGATACCGGCAATTAATTTTGCTGTAGCCTTCTGGATTTCATCGGTGTAGTGCTGCTCTCCCACCACAAAGATTGGTCCCTCAGAAGCTAGATCACCAAGGCTCACCTCTTTGCCATGATTAAGATCGATGATGCGTGCCATGCCTGTGCTTGAAAACAAACCAAGACACATAAGTGTTACTATCCAACGACTCATAAAGTCCTCCGTAGGATTCGTTTAAATGATAATTATTCTCATTATCATATTTAGAATTCTTGTCAACGAATTTCGATGTCGCTATGTCTGGATTGATAGGATCTCATGATGAAAGGCAGGCAAGCTGCTGGTAAGTGACCAGCAGCAAGTTTTTTTATTGGGCAGCTACTGTCGCCAGTAGGTTCCGCCAAGACTCTAGTTCAGGCTGTCCCGGCTTGCGTTCACCAAAAAACTGACAGATAAGCTGGCCCTCATGACTATAGATCTCTAGGCTGGTGATGTCGCCATCGACACTGGGTTTAGTCACTTTGTATACTGAACCTACATCTTGGGCATTAAAATGAAGGTTGAACTCGCGATCGAGAAAATTCAACCAAGAGCCCATCTTTCGATAGGTCTGAGCTTTCCCGGTGAATATTTGAATCATATCATCGTTGCCCACGAAAGCCATAAAGTCTTGCTGTTGCTCAACGACTCTTTGGAAGAGGACCTCTAAGGCACTCAATGGCAGTCTTTCCGTATAAGTTCCTTCGGCTGCTTTCATCGCATCAACCCGAAGCAAACCATGCCGTTTCAAAAGCTGGAAGAATTCGTGTGTGTCTTTCAGCTGAGCCCATTCTTCTAGAAACAGTTTTTTATCGTAAGGCTTCGAAGACTGTGCCTCCGGTTTTGATTCAACCAAAACGAATCCAAAGTCACGATCATCCCGAAGATCTTGACTAATCTGTTCAAAGGCTTGCTGCTGCTCTTGATCTAAAGCGTAAATTTTATGGACCGCTTCCCCAAAGCGATTGAAGAATTGAATCGACCTTAGAGTACGATCTTGCTTGCGACTCTCCACAGCGTACGCATGGCGCCAATTGCGGAGAAACAATCGTAAGTCGATTCCTGGGTTCAGGGCAAGCCCCATGGGTCCATGAAACTCTAATTTATCATAGACCCCCTTGGTTTCAATCACGCAACTAGGGTTCCTGGTAAGAGCCATAACTTTTCCTAAGCTTCTGATAGACTTCAAGATCCGAGGCATGTCTGCCACGAGTGGTATCACGCTCTGATTCTCGTCAATGAGAAGTAATTGCTCCTCACTAACCTCTAGCTGCTTGGCCGCATCGAAAATCCGTACTTTGGGATTCTGGCTACTAAATTCCTGCCATCGATTTTTTATCTCTTCAGCTACATGTGTCATAGTTCTTTCCTTTATTGGGATTTCGTGAATGGATGAATATGAGAATGACTGCTAAGGTCATCTAGATTTAAGTCAAATACTGAGCAAAGTCGCTCTGGGCTAAGCGCCTCTTCAGGGTAGCCCACAAAATCAAGTCGGCCGTCCTTCATCAAAACAATTCTATCTGCCAGTAACTTTGCTAGATTCAAATCATGTAAGACAGCACATACGGCATAGTTTCCCGTTTCACAAAGCCTCTTAAAATTCCTCATCACTTTGATCTGAAAACCGATATCTAGAGCAGATGTAGGCTCATCAAGGAAAATACTATGAAAACCCTGATCTTTCGTTAGGGCTTGCAGGTAAACCCGAGCGCCGTTGATACGCTGGACTTCCCCTCCAGACATTTCAGTGATCTTCTTGTCTAAGAGATGAGTCAATTCGAACACACGAACCCCGTGGTTCCACGCTGCTTGATCTGGCTTCATCATCCCCATCTTTAAGATCTGTCGGCCGATGAATGGAAAACTCGCTATCAGTGACTGCTCAAGCACCGAACGGGTTAAAGCCAAGTCCTGGGGACTGTAGTCTTGAATAGCCCTCTGTTTGAGAAAGACTTGGCCCTGCTCGGCCTTGAGATCACCAGTTAAATGCTTCATCAAAGTGGTCTTTCCTGAGCCGTTAGGACCCAGTATCGCCACAAATTCGCCAGCCCTTATCTCAAGGTTGATATTGCGAAGAATCTTTGTATGTCCAATGCCAAAGCTAAGGTGTTGAACTTGAATCATAAGTGCCCCCGTTTCTTATAGCGAAGGAGGAGATACATAAAGAAAGGTCCACCGACACCACTCGTAACGATTCCAATCGGTAACTCCGCTGGAAATACCACCGTTTTTGCTACGTAATCAGCAAGTAGGATAAGACTCGGGCCTAAAATCACACACCCCTTCAACACTTGCCGATTCTCTGCTCCCCATATCATCCGTGCTATATGGGGCACAACAAGCCCCACAAACCCTATCAAGCCACAGAATGACACCGAAACGCCAACGCTCAAGGCAATCAGGGCAATCGTTTGAACCTTGATCTTTTCCACTGAAAATCCCAGGTGTCGGGCGACACTTTCCCCGAGGGATATCGCGTTCAAGGCATCTGCGAAGCGAAAGCTAAAGATAACAACTATCACCGTTGTTATCGCTGTGATGAGGACTGCCGACCACTCCTGCGACCCTATACTTCCAAGAGACCAGAAATTGATTGATCGCAGGCTCTCATCATCGGCCGAGAATATCAAAAAGCCTAGTAGCGCCCCGCAAACGGCATTCACAGCGACACCGGCGAGTATCAATATAGCGAGATTGCTCTTACCAGCAATCCAGCTGAGTCGAAAGACCATCAAACATGTTAGGCTTGCCCCTACAAAGGCCGCCATGGGAATCGATACACCGTCCAAGAAACCTAGAGCGAGTTGGCTACTTGCGAAGATAAAGAAGGCCGCAAATAGCGAGGCTCCTGTTGAGACTCCAACAAGGCTGGGAGCAGCCAAAGGGTTTTTGAAGATAGCCTGAGTCAAAGCCCCTGCCAGGGACAAAAGTAATCCATTGCAGATGGCCATGATCAGTCTCGGCAGTCGCAGATGCAAAATCAACTGAACATCGACTTGCTCTAGGAGCTGGGAAATCGTAACCCAGGCCTCGATCCGAGGCCAGTCATCCAGAAGGTAGATCCCACTCATAAGAAACAGCATAGCTATTAGAAAAAAAGCAGAGTACTGTTTCATATAGACGATCATGATCGCCATTGTAGGGACTCCAAACCTCGGATAAGATCAAGGGCAGCTTCCCCAAGACGGTGAGTGAAACCCAAAAATTTAAGATCATCAATAAAGAGAATACGTTTTTGTTTTGCTGCCGCGGTATACTTGATTCCAGGGATCATCTGCTGAATCTCTTGAACAGTCATTTTTTCTTTGCTGTTTTCAGGAAATACAATCACGTCAGGGTTAAGCTTCATAATTGCCTCACCTGATACAGGCTTGAAACCCTTGCCGGGAAATGCATTCTTAAGTCCTAAGATTCGAAACATCTCATCCGGCCCGGTGTCACGCCCTGCAACCATCATGCGATCGCGCCCTCGAGAATAAATAAATAGGATTTTTACTCCCGGACGAATGGTCTTAGCTTTTACCTTGGCTCTACTAAGATCCGACTTCATCTGCTTGATAAGCTCCCTAGCTTGATCTGCCTTATTCAGCTTGGCTCCAAGCTTCAGAATTCTATCTTCTGCAGCTTCCACAGTTTTTTTAGAGCTTAGAGTTTCAATTGGGATGCCTAGGCTTTTGAGTTTCTCAACTTCTTTTATGGGTCCAGCACTGTCGATCATAAAGATTCGATCTGCTTTCTGTTTTACAACCCCTTCTGCACTCAACTGGCGATAGTACCCCAAATTCGGGACTCTTTCGAGCAGATCACTAGGATAAACACTAGTCGCATCGGCAGCAACGATATCCTGACAATGGCCCAAGGCACAGATGACTTCAGTAATACTACCACCGATGGCAACCAAACGTTGTTCTTTAGCCTGTACGCCTGTACTCAATAGCATCACGCTGGCCAATGTCACCGCTATCTTTTTTAAATTCATAGGTCTTCCTCTTCATTAATTCAATGATAGACTAAGGTTCAATTTTCTGAATTTGAAAGCTCACGTGGGCTGGAGTCCCAACGTTGTCATAGTAGCCAAGAAAGCTCATGCCATAAAGCTGATGATCGGTAGTATAGACAACATAGACACGAGATGGTTTTGGCGTCAAGACGTGGCTATTGATATCATAGTCGTACCAAGCATCCTCGCCATTGAACACATAACCATCCTCTGGTTTCTCAGCCTCTTGATCAACCTGAAATGCATCCCGGCCCGGGCTCGAAACTGAACCAATACTTCCTTCTAGGATCGCTGCGGCAGTGGGTGGAGTAGAAGCCTGGTTAAGCTTGATACGGTATCTCTGAATCGCAATATCCCATGGTCCCGCTTCATCTACGGCAAGGGTATCTTGGTCTAAGTCCAGGTAAATCCAGGCATCTTCCGCAGTAGCGTCGATGCTTATGCTATCGTTGCTGGTTAAGTCCGTAGCTTCATTGATGGTTTGCTCCTGGCTATCATCTCCTGAATCACCACACCCTTGCAGAATAAGTAGCGGTAACGCTAAAGTCACAATCATTTTCATAGTCGGGTCCCCCAAAGTTGGTCAGTAGTAGGCACAACGCCTCAAAAGATTATTTGAAAATCGATTCAAAAATATAGTTAAGGCACTAATACCGTGCCCTCACCGAAACACTATAGGATCTAGGCTTGATAGGGAGGTACCGAGCATCACCCTCATCGAGAAGATTGTCACCGACCAATCCTAGCTGCCAAGTTTGATTCACCTTATATTGAATTGCCAATCGGCCGCTGACGTATGGGTCTTGCCATAGATCTTCTGCCTCCCTATAGAACACTCGTTTTCCGAAGTGATTAAGACTTAGCAAAAGGTCTAGAGATTGATGAGGGTGGACGGTAACTGCAAGCTTGCTGCGATGTCGGGGCCGATCTTGAATCTGACGATCCAATTCACGATCTCGGGAATCAATCTCACTGTGGCTCATTTTCATGCTATAGTACTGATTGCCGTAAATCTGTAATTCAGCACTGTAACCCTGATAGCGAGCTTTTTGAATATTTTCATAGCGATACATAGGGCTAATCGGAGTGGACTCTGAATTCAGTGTCGTTACAATTAAGTTATCGAAGTCATTTTGAAAAACAGTTAAGGCAAGGCGCAAGCGAGTCCATTGCCCCTCTAGATTGAGAGATGTGTATTGAGATGTTTCCGGCTCCAGATCTTGATTGCCTGTCACTTCATAGCCTACAGATGTATTGACGAAGTTCATATACAGCTCCTTAAAACTCGGGGCTCTGAAGCCTTCGCTATAGGTTGCTGAGAGCTGAAGGTGATCTGTCAGTTGGTAGGCTAGAGAGCCATGACTGCTTTGATGTTGCCCAAACTGACCATCGTTCTCTAGCCTAGTGCCAAATACGCCCGTTAACTTTCTCCAATTCACCTCGTCCTGGATATAAAGATCCGTCACGGATTTCTCTTTGCTGTCACCAGCAACTCGATCTGAATCAAAGCTAGTTTCGGTTTGATCGAAGCCAGCTGATAAACTGTGATGAGAAATCTGTTCATCCCACGCTAGGCCCACTGATTGGCTTGTTTCTAAAGTATCCTCTTTGGTATCGAGGATATTAGCGCCTCGTTGGTCAAGTTCATAAGCGTCATCATATCGATCGTAGCTCGCCTTAACTTTAACCTGACCAGTACGATCGTTATTATATGTGTGCTGAATCATGGATGAGAGGAGGTGAATGTCATTACTCCGGTCAATGACCGCACGGCTAATAGGATTAGCGTCTGTAATGCCAATCCGCCGATTCTGATATTGGTTGACGAAAACGGTTTCACCCCAACGCCCTAAGTCCTGTGAGAATTGAATACCAAGCCCTACTTCGTCAAGGTCCGGAGTCTTCAAAGTGCCCGTATCGTCATTGCGTTCATAACCAGGGTTTATGTAGCGATCACCCTGAATCTGCAACCCTTGGTCATCGGTGTTATAGACGGCTTGAGCACTTAGTCCACGTTCGCCGAGCGACCCACCACGAGCCATTACTTCGACCTCCTTCAAAGTTCCCCAACGAGTGATGATATTTATGGTTCCAGCCATAGCATCTGAACCATGAAGAGATGAGCTTGGGCCTTTGATAATCTCGATACGCTCGACACGATCAAGCTTGATCCTACTGATATCATATTCACCATTAAGTCGACCCAATAGGGGCACCCCATTAATCATGATCTTGATATACTTCCCTCCCACTCCATATAGAGTCAGAGTTTTGCCTCGATGGCCATCCATCACTCGAAAACCTGGATAGCTTTCCATCAAGCCCGAGAGGTTGGTCGCCCCACTCAACTCGATCTCATCACGACTTATGATCATTGTCTTGGTTCTGGTTTCTGAAAAATTTTCGAGCCTTCGGTCGATAATCGTCATATTTTCCATGGCTAGGGCAATCCCCGGAGCCATTAAAAGCATAATTAATACTGCGTGTTGCATGGGTCCCCTCCAATTGATCGAGCTGCAGTATACATATAATGAAAATCATTATCAATATCACTATCGTCTTTTTTTTGGAAAACTTGAGAAAAAATAAATTGAGAAACAGAGGGATAGGGAAAACCTACGCCCGCGAAGGCCTCTAAGTTAGGATTTTCCTTGAATTGCGTACGCCACTTCGTTATCTTCTGTTCGCTTTTTCAAACAACTGAAGAGAACCCCCTACCAAATGAGGTTTTTATGTTTAAGTCAGTTCAGTATGCTTCCTTACTCGCCTACCTCTCGCCCACCTTGGCCTTTGGTGCTACCATTCCAGCTACAGAAGACCTGAATCGTGAAACAGAGTTTTCTGGCTTTGCTGAGCAAGAACTCGAACCATTTTTTGAATCTGGTGATGAGCAATGGATTACTGGAGAGAAAGGGCTCTCTCTGAGACTTCGAACCTTCCTACAAGACGGGGACAAAGCCATTGTCATGGCCCATGGCTTTGTCGAGAATATTAACCGATACAAAGAAACAATCTACGACTTCTACCAGGCGGGATACTCTATTTTCGCCTACGACCATCGTGGTCATGGTGCCTCCGATCTGATAGCAAAAAACCCAGATGTTGGTCATGTGGATCGCTGGGACAACTATGTGAAAGACTTCTCTCAAGTGGTCGAGCTTGCCAGTCGCGACTTTGATAAAATCTACTTGTTCGGTCACTCCATGGGCGGCGCAGTTGTTACCACCTATCTCCAAGGAGAGCCAAACCCGAAAGTGGCAAAAGCAGTACTCAGCGCCCCCATGCATGAGATTCCAACTGACCCTTATCCCAAGTTAATTGCCCGCGGAATTGTTGGTAGTGCTGTCCTTATTGGACTTGGAGAAAAATGGGCTCCAGGAGAAGGCCCCAACGACCCGGAAACCTGGACAATCGATACTTTCAATGAATCCCGTTCTAAAGCACGGGTCGATTACTACATTGCAGAGATGAAAGCCTTAGGTTGGGGGAGCCGAGCCGGGGCTTCAAATAACTGGGTGAAAGAGGTCCTTGATGCCACCAAAAGGATGACTAAGAGTTGGCAGATAAAGAAGATTTCGACACCACTCCTTATTTTGCAAGCCTCAGACGACGATTTTGCTCTTCCAGGCGGCCAAGAAAAAGTATGTGCCGAAGCTCCTAGCTGTAAGCTGGTACAATATGAAAACTCATTTCACTCACTGTTCATAGAAGTCGACCGAATTCGCGTCCCCTATTTTCAAGATATCTTTAAGTTCTTAGCTGAATAAGTGCAGGTCGCCGCTTGGCAAAAATGCTGAGCGGCCTAGACATGTTTCTGATAGCGAAGCAGATAGTTTTGAAGAAGGCTTTGAACCCAGGATGTGTAATCTGAGTTCTCGTCGAGGATGGTTTCACAGCTCTTTAAAAATCGCCCTTCCTCACGGCTAAGACGGACCATGATTCGGTGAGGCTCTTTGTTTGAGCGAGATCTCAGTTTCACTAACTGGTTTAGGAATAGATTCTTACCAGCAGAAGCTAGAATCAAATCATCTTCTCTAGTCGCTGGGAGTAGCAAGAAACCTTCGCCATCACATTCTAGCCTTTTATCTAAGATTTCCATTAGATCATATAGGGTCAGACTCTGTTCATGCCTTGCCAAGCGCCGTTTTTCATCTAAACTTAGCAGGCTCCTATCAAAGAATGGTGGATTGCAAAAAATTACATCGTAGCTTTGCTTCAAAGTCGGGATATCATTCCATTGATTGATATCCCCGTGATTGACTCTAAATCGATCTCCCCATGGGCTGCTAACAGAGTTAACATGTGCCTGACTTGCCGCTTCCTCGTCAATTTCAAGCCCGTCAATATACAACTTGGAATAACGCTGACATACCATCAAGCTCAAAAGTCCAGTACCGGTGCCGATATCAAGAGCCGTTCTTGCGCCAAGCTTTGGCGCAATCCACGCTCCGAAGATATTACTATCGGTGCAGACTCTCATTCCACAACGATTTTGCTCCACTGTAAACTGTTGAAACCTGAATGCCATAGGCCCTCCACTCCGTAAGCGGCTTGTTCTACCAGAGCGTGATTGAGAGGGCAACGACAAGGTGGGAGATGAGTGGAATTTAGAGCTGATTTAGATTCTGCGAAAACTACAAAAACAGTTTAACCTACGCTAAAATCATTAGCGGAGACTTGGGGCCAGGTCTAGTTGGCAAAATCTCGGGCTTAATTGCAGGTCTTACCCCATCCTCTTGCTTAGAGGATGCACAGACCCACTCTTACTACCCTTTGCTTGTCTCCTGAGCTTTAGTAGCTTGTCGCTGCTCTTCACCCTCGTGCTCGGAGCGAATGAGTTTTACGACCTTCTCGATTTCATCTTTGTTTAAAGCTCCATCCTTTCGGAAGATAACCTTACCATCGCGATCAAACAGTATAACGTCATAGGAATCATCTTGAAGCTCCCACTCTTTTACTAGGACTTTGTCTTTGTCCATAACATATAGGGTATTGGGGTACTCTTTTTGTTTCTTTTCCAGTACATTTTGTATAGCAAAGTTAGGTTTCCAAGTAGCGGCCATGTTGATAATAGCCACTGAACTGAACGCATTCGGGTTGAAATTCTCGCTTTTCAAGCGCTGGGTCAGAGCTTCATTCATTTCTGACTCGTCGGGATCTACGTAGACAAGCAGATGGGTTTTGTTCTGCAAACTATGGCTAGACCAAGAACTTTCATCTTTAACCAAGCCACCTTTGTCTCCTTGTAACTCAATGGTTTTCGGCTTTTTATGAAGCTCTGGAAGGCTTGCTAGTGCTGTAGAACTTGATAAGATACCTAGCGCACAGGCGACGGCGAAATATTTGTTCATGCGTTATTCCCCTCATTTGATCACATATCCATAGAATCTGGGATACACCATAAGCAGGCTCAAAGCCAGTAAAAAGCTAGCTACAAATTGATCCCTAGGTGCTGCGGATCGTGAAAAGGTAGAGGCGAGAAATCAGATTTCACTTTTAAAGAGTATTGTACACCCCAATTTGAATCAAACAAAATTTGCTGCCACTTAACAGGGCTAAACAAGGCAATGAAAGAATTTTATTTATGTCAATTGGAGAGATGGGAAGGTTGAAAGAAGGCATTAGATGTAGCTGGAATCAGGATCGTTTTCTCTCTGCACCGTCCCATTGACCCAAGTTAGCTATGGAGATCTCGCAGGGTCATCCATATTGAGTTTGTTCGATGAAGCCAACCTTATGCCACTGGACTCTCAACATGATTAAAATGCGGCTTAAACAGCCACATTCTAGATTCACTCCTACGACGTCTTCCATAGCAAATTGGCCGAATGCGGGACGAAATTGTCATCACCAATGGGGCTGTTGCCCCCGAGAATCCCTATATTTTTTGGCAAATACGGGCTTTCTTCCAGACTTTACCCGAAACACAGGACAGATCGCCACCGCAGTCGCTGTCTGTCTCACAGATGCAATTGCCATCCCGAGCGCAGCTTGGGAACCGGTATATTTGAGGGCTTTCTTTATCGAGAATCCTTTGCCACCAGGGATTCGAGAATGTGTTCAAGGGGTCAACCTTGTTCTTATAGGCGATAAAATCCTGCCATTTTTCGTAGTGACCCTGACCTACACCATAGAACGCTGCGGCTTGATTCTTGCCCCAGTGAGGCCTTGCATGATATTTCTGGAGAGTCAGCTGCTCAATTTCTTGCAAAACATGAAAATTTTTGGGAAGGGCAGGCACCTCGACCACTTCACCATCATCCGTCATCCCGCGAGTATTCATAAAGTATTCAAGGTCGATGAATACGCTAGTACGACCATAACTCGGGGCAATCCAAGCATCACTCGCCTCACCAAACCGAAAGTAAATTCCATTTAATGGAAAACAAACTCGATTCAAAAATGTACTATGTTGATCGATGATCTTTTTTACATCGGCAACCCACTCTGGCAGCTGATCCATGGCAATCGCGTATCCCTGGATAACCATGGGCAGAATATCCCAGGGGCAAGTTCCATTCTTGTTACACTTAAAATATTGCATTTGGTCGGACCAACCAACTGGATTTTTCTGCCACTTGCCATTGTCATAAAAATAGCTTTTCGATCGTAGAGTCTTTCTAAACTGGGCTAAGGCACATTCAGCAATTGGTCGGTTTGGTTGCACTGAAAACTGATAGGCTGTTTTAAAAGCTTTGATCATCCAATCAGGAAGTTCAGCTTGATTATTTTCCCCTTTTCCAGGGGTATCATTTGGAACAAAGTCATACAA
The DNA here is from genome assembly GCF_900177345.1 of Pseudobacteriovorax antillogorgiicola. Lineage (NCBI taxonomy): Bacteria > Pseudomonadati > Bdellovibrionota > Oligoflexia > Oligoflexales > Pseudobacteriovoracaceae > Pseudobacteriovorax > Pseudobacteriovorax antillogorgiicola. The sequence continues at coordinate 91,323 of NZ_FWZT01000016.1, read as the reverse complement.
AGTCGCTGTGTATTCTTGCAGTCCTGGGAACCAAGCAACATTTGCAGAATAGTGGTTTTCAGCCAAACGTTTCATCACTGCTGCAACTTCGTCATCTTTGCCCTTTTCAATCGTAGCCTTGACCTTCTTTAAGGGTTCTACGCGAAGCGTTGCGTCAACAACCACACCGAGAACACCCAGGTTCACTTTTACAGCTTCAAGCTCTTGCCCCTCAATAGTCCGAATACTACCGCGGCCATCCACCATAGTGACATTGATAAGATAGTCTGAAAGGCTTGCTCCCTGGGTCAGTGTTGAACCGTGAGTGCCACTTCCTAGCATCCCTCCGATAGAGAAAAACCCCCCTTCGGCAACCATATTGATGGCAAGCCCCTTTTCGTGTAGCGCACGATTCAGTTCATGGAGTCGCACTCCAGATTGAACCTTTGCCACTTGTTTTTTTTCATCGATCATCAGAATCCGATTGAGTCGCTCAGTGGTAATTTGAATTTGATGGTTGCCAGCGCATGCTGCATCGATCTGGCTATTAAAGTTTTTGGTCCCAGCCATCACTTTGCGACCACTGACTAAAGCCCTGCCTACGATAATCTGGACTTCTTCGGCACTTTCTGGTGAGATCATTTCTGCTTCGGGGCATTGAAAGGTACGCTCATAGTTGACATTGGTATCCCAAAGACCTGTGGTTTCAGCCTTGGCTGGATAGCTGCCTGCTATCGAAGCTACAAGAAACCATTGCTTTAGCATCATCCTCATTAGTAACTCCCTTTTTCTTGAGTAGGGCAAACAATGTTACAAGATATCCGAGCCGCTCACCTCACAAACTACCAGACAACTATTATTTGCTGCCATTGCTCCTTTGCTCATTGAGCTAGTAGAACTCCAACTATAAACTCTCTACCTAAGCTGGGGAACTGATAGTCAGTATTGAAACAGACCCGAGTATTCCGTTTATCAAAGTTTGCTAGAGACCTTTAAAAGTTTTGGAGATGTCTAACATAGCTGCATGATCGTTAAAATAAGGAATTTTCAGATTCAATTTTTTTCAATAGACTTGTATCGTTTCGCACTTTTAGCCTCTAGTGGAGCATAACGCCTTAGACTTCTTTCATTTGATCAATTGTTGATGAGTGCCAGGGGAGACAAACCCATGAGACAAGGCTTGGCTAAAAAGTGCGAGGAAATAGTAGAAATCGCAGAGTGACGAGTATTTTCAGGTGCAGGGAAGTATGGTTTTGCTCCCTTTATTAGGAGATCGAGCGTAATGCCTGGGTCGGTTGTATAAATTTAAAGTAAAAAGAAGTCGCTTCCTGGTGATCGCGAATTTTTTCCCCTTGAGATAAATCGAAGCGAATGAGGCTTTGCTTAATATCTTGAGAGAACTCTTGATAAGCTTCTGTTTGAACCACTAGAATGTGACCTTCTAATTGATTTCTAAAAAAACGTTTCCGAATCGCTTCATAGCGACTAGCCAGAATTACTGGCCGCCCGAAAAGATCATACTCAAGAACGCCAGACACAGGATAGAACCCTTCCACTTCACCGAATGTGATCGCCGCAGAGCAAAGACTCTCACCATGCAAACCATTCCGCGCCATAAGCTGATCGAATTCGTGAAAGAAAGCTTGAATGAGTTGGAAGGCCACATCCCCAGGGTTTAGACCATCAGGCACACAAAAGGGAAATCCCACAGAGCAAAGAAAGCCGTCGCCCAGCTCCTTGATCCGATAGGCTCGGGCTTGTAACTGATCTTTACGATAGTCTGCCATCATAATCTTGTGACAATGGGCAAAAAACTCACTAAAGATCTCTCGTTTATTTTGATGACGAAGGTTGGTGCTATTTATGATATCAAAGGCAATCACGAAAGCGTTCCTCTTCTCACATGGCATGGTGTTTTCTAAGGACTCTCCATTCTTAATACGCTCGATTTGATGAGGATATACCATCTTTTCCAGCTGCTCGTAGCTATGCCTTTTAGATTCTTCTTTTTGGACCAGTTCGCGGATATAGGCCTCCTTCTGCTGACTCGCGCGACGCTGCATATAATTGAATCGTTCTCCTAGAGCAAGGGATAGAAGCACCGCTTCGATGGTAGCCCCAGTAAGTTGACTCCAGCTTGTGATTAAGTTGATGGGCAACACTCCACCAGTTTTTAGGGCTACGATCAGTGTGCCACCCAAAAGAAATCCCCAGGCAAGAGTATAGTAGTAAGCGGGTCGATAGCGTCTGATACTTGCGACGAATCCAGAGTAGAGCAAGGACAAGGATGCAAGTACAGTAACTATAAATACGACACGACTGTTAAAACGATAAGGAAGAGCGAGAGATATAAGCCCGTACCCCATAAGAGCTGCAAACAAGAAGCTTAGATAGCGAAACAGACGAGGCTCTTTATCTTTCAAGTTTAGAAAAATGATCGTAAACCTCACACAAAATGCCAGGCTTATAAAAATACATAGGTGGAAGCCATCATTATTGAGCCAGAACTTTAGGCTACTATCTGCCATATGATTGAGGAGTGTTCCTGTAAAAATACACTGCACGACGAAGAAGAAGCCTAGATACCCCACATATAGAAGATACTCACGATGCTTTAAAGACAGGTAGAGAAAGGAGTTATAAAGTAGTGTCACAATCAATGCCCCTAGAAGGGCCGCGATATAAATGTGTTCGATCATCGCATGATGGGAAAATTCATCGTAAGTCCACGCATCAAATCGCCCTGATACGTTTCCCTCGCTCTCGATTCGAATAATGATCGTCTGCTGGCCTTCAATCAATGGAATCAGAAACGATAGAGCACGGGCATGAGGAATCGATTTTTTGAAGCCAATCCGATCTCCTCCTTGCCAATGCCAAAGGTAATTGTCTCGAAAATGCCAAACATCCATGCGATCAGTATGCACAAACAGGTGTTCCAAGACGAGTTCCACCTCAAGTTCCGCTTCGACCTTCACTTTTAGCCAAAGCGGATGTGACAAATGTCCCCAGTACATCTCGCCCTCAATATCGGCCCAAGGAATTTCCTTTTCACCCAGCTCTTGGAACTCTAGAGCTGAAGATTCATCGATAAAGAACTGAGTGTAAGGCTTGATATCCACTTGGCTCAAAGGCCTTCCATCGAGACGCAAAACCTCCGCAGCCCAGCTTGTCGCTTCAGACAGGAGTAAAGCTATGGAGACGAGAATCCATAAATTGTTGTGCAAAGCTAGGGCCTTTTTCAAGGAAACCGATTCGGTTAGTCATCGTCATAATAAAAGAAAATTTGAGCCGATTCCCGATTCTACAAACAAGCACCCAGTGTGAAACACCTGCGTTTGATTACGAATCGAGACCCTTCCCCACCACAGTTTCGTTTCAACCTTGGACACTCACCTACCGACGGCCAATCCAGCTGAAAAGCATCGTGATTTCAGTGAGCTAGTTGATACTTCGTTCGCATTTGCGCTTGCTTGGCTATGCTTTGGACAGCTCCAAACTCAATTTAGACAATATTTACAGCATCTTATATCGGCATACATCTTGAATGTTAACCCGAAACGTTTTATTATACAGGGGACACCAATGAAACTCATCCGGGGACTCGTATTCGTCATGGGCTCATTACTAGTTTTGAGCGCTTGTGACGAAGCAAAACAAAGTGGGGATGGCGATCAAGCTGCTGCGCCGGTCGAAGCCGATGCCACCACAGATGCCGAAACGGAAACAACCGTGGACCCTTTCGAAGAGCATGCTGCTCTCTTCTCAGAAGAATATAAAGCGTACGCACAACGATGTATCGCCGCGACGTCGATTCAAGGCGGCAACTTCAAGTTCTATTCAGGTTTTGTCGATGCTGCGACAACTTTTTCAAACTATGCCGTCATCACCATGGGCTGCGAAAGTGGGGACATAACCACATTGCTAAACCTAGCTGATGCATTAAATCAAATCAATCCTCAGGGCTTCTTAGACCTTCTTTCGAGCCTGGAAGTTGAGACTGGCCTAGATACTCATTTTCAAACAGTTGTCGATTCAACTACCGTTGCCGCAGCGGATAATCTAACTATTACCAATAGTTTTTGGAACTTCAGACCCGAAGGTAGCTTCTTTATATCAACCTTCGATGCATCTGCAACAACATTTACTGATGGTGTCAATACCCCAAGCTCGATCACCTTCACCTACGGTGATCAAACGGTACAATCAGACGTTACAGTGTATTCTTACACTCAGGCACAGATCGACTTGGGGCAAGCACGATACAACGCAGCGTTCACAGACGAAAATGGCGTTGAATCACCATCATGTGCTAGCTGTCACCAGGCTGCCAACGGTGTTGACCATTCACCACTTCTTATCGGTACATGCTCTGACGTAGAGATCATTGGAGCAGTCGAAGCCGGTGCTTATGCGCCAGATGCCGATAATCCGAACTCATTCTGCGCTGGCTATCAACTAACAGTAGCCCACAGCTGGGGTTTTGCTAGCCCTGAAGAGCGCGATGGTGTGATTGCCTATCTAAGGACTCTGCCTTTGAACATCACGCCGCCAGCTGCTGAGTAACAGAAGGTTAATTGACAACAAAAAGAGGGTTTGTTCAATCAAGAACAAACCCTCTTTTGATCTCAAGCCACCCCATGCTGGCTTGTAAGACTCTCGGCAATAATCTTTTCCATAGATCGAACATGGCTCGATTCAACCTTGCAAAACGTTGGCACATGTGAAGGAATCAACGAGCGTATCTCTTCAATATCATGGCCTGTAAACACCATTACGGGAATTCGACTCTCTAGAGCAAGTTCAACAACCATCTCACAGGTATGGGTATCAAGACAAAAGTCTGTGATTATCAAGTCCCAAGATTCAGCCTGCTGAATTTTTTCAGTAAAGCTTGTCACTGAGCAACTGATATCAGGCTCGTGACCAATGAGTTCCAAACAATCCGATAACACCTTGCTAAGGATGGGGTCATCCTCCACGATCATAATTCTAGCCATAGTTAGTTTTCCTCTAGATTCGTTAGCCTTAGGCTTTCATAGTTGCTTTACGACGACGATCTTGTTTCGCTCGTTCCTCCTCTTGATACGTCCAAGAAGGCACGTATTGATACTCCTTGCGCTTTAAGAGCCAAGACGCAAAATCGAATTCCATCCGCTTACCTGGATTCATGAAAGCCTCCTCTATTTGGCTGTCTTGTTGTCCTAGAAACCTGTTCGTCTGGAATAATTAGCTGACCTTAGTGTTTTTTTTAGAACAGGCTTACCTGAGCCAGAGCGAGATAGCTAACCAACGGGAACATTAACGATTTTTTCCCTAGAGTGTAAAAAGTATAACAAGCTACAAGGCCTTGGTTTTTCTGTCCGAAAACATTCCTCTTCGAAATTTTATAAAATAATCAACCATTCATTATACTTATAGAAGCCGTCTTCAGCGCCGAAAAATTACCCATCGACAGCATTGGAAAAAAAAGTAAAGTCTTGTGTGAATCTAATCCCTTACACTTAGACCAAAAATCTTTTTGATGACTGAGGTATAATGATGTATCAGAACTTTTAATCAACTGCTACCTCCCCAAAGAGCTTAGCGAGCATGAAGCCATTCAATAGTCTCTATCTCATTGCCCTGCTCCAACTACTAGTTACAAGCCCGGCACTAGCCAAGGATTGGGAAGCTGGTATTTCTCTGGACTCCATTTCTTCCGGCACTCTAGTTTTGAAATCAAGCCATACCATGACTGAATTCGCACAAACCTTCTTCGCACGCTACAAACTCAAGTACAAATTTAAGTTCCTGGGAAAGGATCACCACTTCATGGTTGGCGGTCACATGAGTAATGGCGAGGTCAGCTATACGACTAGCGTTGTCTCCCGACAGGGCTACCACTTCAAGCTAGGCATAGACGCTTTGATTCGAAGCCAATGGAATAAGAATTATCAGTCTACCATAGGTCTTTCCATTCACCCTCTGACCAGCATTAATGTCTTTTCTCGGGTAACAAGCCTAACCAACGATGAAACGGTTACCAGCACAAACCATACGAAGCTTTCAGGATGGGGGTGGGCTTTGCCAATCGATGGTATGCGTAAGTTCGAAGTGAGATTGCTGGGGAGTAAGCTTGCTTTAGCAGCGGGCCCCCAAATCAAGCTGAATTTTGAAAGCTATTCAACAAGAACGGACCAAACCGTTCAGATAAATCAATCAACAAAAGAGGTTGTCAACGTTAGTTCCTCCAGCAGTGGCAGCTTCAGCTCGAACTATCTTTCTTTTGGCATCATTTTTCTAGCATTGTTTTGATGAGATCTTTGCAAGGGTCTTTATGGGACGTCGACTTCGCGAGTGATAAGCTCACCACTAGTAAGAGTATAGTCAACAGAGACTTTAGTTCCAGACGGCGTGCAAGCCAAACCTTCTTGATAAGCAATATCAGTATAAGTTTCTATGCAACCAGTAATGGTCATGGATTCCAACTCGATGATGTTGCTTGTTAGCAAGGTGTAAGGCGAGCTTGACCCTTGCAGAACAATAAATGGATTCAGATAAACACCATCCCAAACCTGTGGAATTTCAACATTGTTAACTCTGAATTTGGCTCGCACCCAGCGGTGTCCTTCGCTAGGGCTTAGAGTCAGTGCCACGGACTCTTGATAGGGAATCCAAGTACTTACGTTAGGTCCTTCGATTCCCCCAAACAAATACATTTCAACAGTGTCCGAAGGTAGATAGTCTAGCCTTGTATTTACTGTAACGAGCTGCGACTCCGTCCAGATAGGGTCGCCGTCGATTTCGATAGCAGCTGGTTCGTAATCCAAATTATAAATAATTGTTTTTTCTTCTCTAAGGCAGAAATTCTCCGCTACGTCTTTGATTTGGATTGTAATATTTTTTGTTCCCACACCCCGCGATAGCTCCAAGTCTACCTGAGCGCGGCCAGTAAATTCGTGGAACTGGAAATCATTGTTGGTGTCACCATACACCCTGTACTGCAATACTGAACTATCGATACCTTCCACTTCAAAACGCATAAATCGGGAGTTGGTACTCGATGCTACATGAACCCGACAGCTTTCAGGTGGGCTAGATTTAAGGGGAATGCTCAATGTAATGACTTCAGACTCTATATCGGCTTTATTACGAGTTTTGACTTTGAGACTCTTCAACGACTCACCTGGACTCAACTTGATCGGAATGATTCCAGTAGAAGGGATCTCTCGCCAAGACCCGGTGGGTGAATCCGAACCATCGAGGTCGCCCTCAATCCAGATCTCTTCCATATAAGTGCCTGTATGCCCAGAAACCAAGAGAAGTACATTTTCATCACTGGTCGCTTTCTCACTTAAACCGATGGTTGGCAGAGAAGGAATGGATTGATCGTACACCCAGGACAGAGTTTCTTTGGCAAATAGAGTCCCATCCTCGTAGTAGATCCAAACATCAACAGCATACTCACCTTCACTAGCATAAAAAAACGTCGTTTTTTCTTGAACGGGAATCACCCCGCCCACAGTCCCATCGGTCTCGTAGTCGCCAGTGTCGAGTTTGTAAAGGAAATTGGAAGAAGAGGCTCTGATGATAAGGCTATTGCTCTGCTTGTTGGTAGCTTCGTACTCTAGGAAGACATCGAAGTAAGGTACTGAGCTTTCTTTTATCTCGCTATTAGCACAAGATAAAAGAAAGCCCACAAAGTAAATCAAGACGATTTGAAAATTAACCTTGACCACTGCCTTGATCCTAGTCTACCTTAAGGTGTGTATGTCAAAGTAGTTACATCAATATTGAAGTACTGATAAGATGTATCAGCTGCTTCAAGTATCAATATCATGTTCGGATTCGAATGCATCGCATCAGGTCCAGTAAGTGTCACTGTTACGAAACCACCGTTCGTCGCGGTAGCATCACCGAAATCCAATCCATCAGTACCCACAGTTACGACTGACTCACCAGTCGGGAACAGTGCCGATGCGTCTGACATCGTTAGAGTACCCGAATAAGTGTCCTGAATGAGTTTGTAAGTGATGTCCGACAATGGAACTCCATCGCAGGCAATATCGGAACCTGCAACAGAACCTGAAACAGCGTTAGCACAGTTTAGAGTAATACCGAACTGACCCGCGCCTGTTGCAGTTAGGCCAGTGAAGCTAACAGCAGCGATGGTGAAGTTAGGAGCTGACTGACCAGAGACTGTGATTGCATGAGAGTCCGACACAACATTCTTAGCAATGGTTTCATCAGCGCCAGCCTGGATTTCTGAGAACGTGTAAGATATTTGCTCGGTTCCTGAAACTGGGTTATCGAGCTGGCTTGCTACCACAACGCGAATTGTATTTGTGTTATCCGTGGAGTCTTCAAAGGTCGCAACGTCGCCAGCAAGCCAAGAGGTAAATGGATCACCTGAACTTGGAACCCAAGTCACACCACCATAAACGAATTGGTTAAGTTTCACGACACAATCTTGGTCGAACTTATAAACGTCGATATTGGGATTGGTATCTTGAATACTTGCGTAAGTCAAACCTGAGACGCAATTTTCCAAGGACATGTCAAAAGAAGTAGCGGCAGCGAGGCCGAACAATGGAGTGGAAGACTCTTGAACGCCCACGCTAACAGTTGCAAACTCTTGGCCGGCTGTTAGATCCTCTTCAGAATTAGATTCGCTAGGATTGATCATTTCCGGTCCACACGAGGCTAGCATACTAGCCATAAAAATCGAATACACCCTCTTCATTGAAACCTCACAAAGGCAGTGAATGAACGTCTCTAATTTTGGGTGCAGAGACCTATTCGTCTTCTTCAGGCTTCCTGATTAGGGACATCAATAATCTGCAAACTTATTAGGGCCTAAGGTCTCAACAATTCGAATCTTGTACAAATAAGGTTTTGCAAAGGGCTTGCGGGAGCCTCAATCTTTACTTTAGTAAGAGTTGGCTGCTGCCCGAGTTTTCGGAGACATAAAAACCCAGCAAGCCCCGTCCTGAAGCTTGCTGGGTTTATCAGAGAAGCCCGCCTCCCTCCGAAGAACGTCTTCCTTGTCCTTACTGTGGTAAGCTTTGCAGCAGGGCCACGACATCTTTATAAAAGGGTGTGATGGGATCCGACCAGCTGTTGCCGAAGCCAACGACCTGCATATGATCGAAGGTTCGCAGGGTGCCCAGGTGATTCCAGACACCTGGCTGAGGGGCGCTTCGCTGATCGAAAGAGTGCACTGGGTCTTGGCTATTGATCGTGGGTGAGATAGTACTTCGGGTATTCACCACAGCATCGTTTTCAAGCCAGCTATTATCAAGTGAAGTCCCGTCATCGCAGTTTTTCACACAGCTTCCCAAAAAGCTTGCAAAGGGTTTGAAGATACTCGTTACGAAAGACCGTGGCTTATGTCTTCCAGATAACCATGATCCATAGGTCGCCGAGGTTCCATAAGAGAAGTAATAGACATCAGGATGGATGGGTACCCGGCGATTCATTGCCGCGGCTCCCCGGGGCGCTAGGTCGTAGAGACTATGATCCGTTCCTCTAAGGGCAGGGTTGTTGATAAAGCGCTTGAAGTAATCGGTAAGAGGCTCACCCTCCCGTGGCATCAGATCGAAATGATCTAGCTTTAGGTCGTATACATAGTCTGCCAAGCCGGTCTTTTTGAGAAGGACATCGGCAGCCCCAACAAACTTGACTATAAATGGAATGTACTTTTCAACAGCTGGAGCTAAGGTCGTGCCGTCCATCACTCCTGCAATGGTCACTAGGCTCTTAGCCCACTCACTCTTGCCACCTTTAAATAATGGATTCAAGGGTATGCCGTGCTCTTCAGCATAGCGCCTCTCGGCTTCATCACCGTAGGCGAGAAGATGGATCAACTGCCTTACCGTTTGCGCCCCTTGGCTGTGGGCGATAAAATGCAGTTTTTCGAGAGCGCCATCAGCTCTCACAGTGCCCCACTCAGGAAAGACACCGGGGAAATCTCGGCCGTATCGTTTGTGAGAATGGTGAGCAGCGTGTGCCGCCCCGTAATCAACACGACCACCCTTAAGGTAATAGTAGGCTTCGATGGCCCGATCCCAGTTGCTGGACACCGGACCGACGGTCACTGCAAAAACTTCTTTGCCATCGCGCTCCAGATCGCGAAGAAGATCTTCATCCAGCCCTCCCCAATAATTGAGAGGTCCCAGCTCTCCATCACCCCAGCCTAAAAAGCCGTGAACAAATGCTACTGAATAATCGTTGCGTTGTTCTGCGGAAAGTGATGCTGGCAGAAAAGAGATGCCGAGCGCAATAATCCATGGGAAGAGACGGTATGGCATATTCCATCCTCCTTCGAGCGATAGCTTTTGATCCCCAAACGCTTGTGGGTGGCCAGAGTCAATGGGCGTTGCGACCTATAACCACTTTTTAGCGTGTCTCTAAGTAACCACAGCCTAGGCTCGCAAACCATTTAGATATGCTAAAAGAGCGCCACAAGCCTTGTCAGTCAAGGGGTACAGGTAATTTACAACGTAAGTTCCTTTTCCTGCGTAAGATTACTAGGGGATTTAGGCATAATTATCGCAAGCTGGACAGCCAGTCAGCTCTTGAGACATTGGTTGGCGTCTTCAGAGCTTGAATTCCTAGGTTCAAGAGGATTTCAGCCAGCCCCTTATTTACTTTGTTCATAGCTAGCGGTATAGCTATAGATTCCGTGTCATTCTTTGAGGATATGCCTTTGAAAGCGGTCGTTTCGCCCCGTAAGATCCTAGTTACCTGCTTTGATAATATTGGCGACCTGGTTTTTATCAGCTCTGTCACCGCCAACCTACGGCACCATTTTCCAAATGCCGAAATTGATCTATGGTGCAAGGAATACACAAGCCCTTTGGCTGGGCTTATTCCTGGAGTCAATCAGGTCATTGCGAGTGATCCATTTTGGGATAAATCACCGTTTCGCCCTAAAGGCTCATTTAAAGACTTTTTAAGTCGTTGGTGGCAGGTCCGTCGCAGCCGCTACGATGTTGCCGTGGTCACCGGCGCGTGCTGGCGCTCAGCCTTATTCACTTGGTTAGCTAGAATTCCATCAAGAATCGGCTATCAAAAACGGAAGTCCAAGATATTTCTTAATCAGCTCATTCCTATGTTCAGTCGCCACAAGGGAGTCGTTCCAGAGTTGCAGCGCTTGCTAGCTCCATTGAACTGCCCGGCTCATTTCAGGCATTACTTTATCAACCCACCAGCGAAGACATTGTCTATTGAACTTCATGATCAGGTCATTGGCCTTCACCCCTTTGCCGGACATCCTCGTCGCTGCGCAAATCTCAGCTTTTGGGATCAGCTTGCCCGCCATTTAAAAAGTGATGGTCGAAGAATCGTGTGGATGGGCGCTCCCCAGGAACTGGAACGTTTGAAAGCCGAGTACGGGTACCAAGATCAGGAGTTCTATACCCATTACGTCGAAGGCCAAGACCTTCTAAGTATGGCTCGATTTATCAAAAGCTGCCAGCTCTTCATTGGTCACGACTCAGGCCCCCTCCATATCGCTGGAGCCATGGAAGTCAAAACTCTTGGTCTTTACCTGCCCAGCGAATACCAACGGACCTTTCCTCAAGGACCTGCCCAAGCTCGGTGGGTCGTCAAAGATCAACCCGCCGACTTGCAGCTAAAAGACTTGATTCCCCATTTGGATCAGCTTCTGGCCAGCCCTTAGGCTTGCAGAGTTAGAGGGAACGGACTGAAGATTTTCTGCTTATGTAAGTAACTGTTTTCTTGGCGGATATTGAGAAGTGACAGCATTTTAAGAGGCAGAGAAATCGGGTAAAGCCCCTTACGATACTGCTCAATTGATTCCAAGACATAGCGTTTCTCGTCGTCCCGTAAGCCTTCTTTCAAAAAGCCATAGATATGAAGAAGGGCATCGGAACCGTGCTTGGTCTGCCTCGTGCCCGAGAAGACTTGGGCCATGAACTTACGATACCCCTGGATCGACTCTCTGATATTACTGCGACTGGTTTGAGCAACCAATGGGCCCATCTGACGATAGAGCTTCGGGCTGTATGAAAGCAGCAAAAACTTATGGGCTCGATGAAACTCTTGCAGAGCCCGCGGGCTTGCTTCCATCGCTCCAAGGCTGTGATACATATATAAATGAGAGAGGAAAGCTTCCCGCTGGCCAAGGTCGTCCAAGCGAGGACCTTCGATGATGGGAACGTGAGGGAAACGCTCGCGGAGAGCTGCTGCAAAAAATCCAGAACCGTCTTTGTGGGGGATATCGTTCTTGGACTCGTAAACCTTAACAAACTTAAGCCCGCACATCGGTGAGTTTGCCATCAGGATAAAAGCGTCCACATCAGCGCAATCCCGGTCGAGAAGCTCGCGGACGGTGGTTTTTGCGAGCTCAGTCATGTCTTGACGTGTTTTACTCGTGACCAGATGAAGAGTCTTTGCTTGCGAGTCTTTAACCACTCTCATGGTCTCTCGGGGAGTACCCAAACCCATCGCCATCTCGGGACACAGGGGTTTGAAATCTACATAGTCCCGCAGCACGGTATCGATCCACCGGTTCTTCTTACCTGTGCCGTCGTATCGAACTTCCTTACCGAGAAGGCAAGCACTGATTGCAACTTTTGGTCTGGCATAAGATTCCATACGTCGTCCTCCTTCCCATTATAATTCGTCCCTTTCTCCTCGGAACTCAATGCCGAAAAACATGGCGTATGCGACCCAAGGAGTAGATTGCGCACGATCATTTTTACCGCAACATATTGGTGTCTTACCAAAGTTTTAGGGCTCCCTTACTCTCTCGCTTGTCTCACAAACATTATTAAAGGAGAAATGAAAATGAAGTTGATGACAATTGCGTGCGGATTAGTGCTTACCAGCCAGGCAGCCTTTGCAGGGATCTTTCCCAAGGTTGTACCCGATCTCGATCTTCCTCAATTTCTTGGGAAGTGGTACCAAATCGCGTCTACTGACCCATTCTTCCAGAGAGATTGTGTCTGCGTCACAGCCGAATACGAAATCAACGACAATGGCAATGTCGATGTGATCAATAGCTGTCGGAAAGGTGCTGTTGATGGTGAATTAGACGTTGCCATCGGCGAAGCTAAGACCACACGAAACCCAGCTAAGCTAAATGTTTCTTTCGGTGGATTCGGACTTCCATTTTCTAATTACTGGGTCGTGGACCTCGCCGAAGATTATTCTTATGCGGTGATCTCGACTCCATTCCGTACCCCCATTTGGATCCTTTCAAGAACCCCAGATATGGAAGACGAGTTGTACTCCGATATTCTTCAGAATCTAGATGAGCGTGGATTCCGCATTAACAGCATCAATCCCACTCTCCAAGCTGGTTGTGATAACTAGAAAAACAAAGGCTTCTTAGGAGTCAATTTTAGAAGATTCTAAGAATTCTTCGCATACCATAGCAGGAACCGATCACATTGAGGAGTTCCTGTTGTACCTTGCTAAAATCCTAGTCATCCTGCTCCTAGCTTCCAGTCTTCAACTTTCAGCACAAGATCAAAAGCTCGATTCTGCATTGAAGGCTTTCGAAGATGTCGAAGGCTCGATTGAAGATGGATATTTACAAATTCGAATCAGTAGCCGCATTAAAGAACAGATGCATGCTTACTACGAACTCCAAAATACCCTTGCCGCATCCACTCCAGTAGAATGGGAGCGCCCCATCATCGAACTATTTATTCAATCCCCCTGGGCATCCCAGCAAAGAATTGGCTTGTTGGGCGGTATGGGGCCTCTCAGTGATGCCCGTATCATTGATGCCCTAGGTGAGAGTATCGATGAAAATACTCTTTCTTCTATGAGTATCCATCTCCTATCCCTTCCCCCACCCCGAACCATGTGGCAAATTCTAAGAGGTGGTTGGAACTACGGCTATCACTTGCAGCGATTTATGCGTCACAACTATCAGAAGTACTTTCTCGTGAGTAATGCCGCGCACCTTAATCACTCCTTGATCTCATTTTTTAGCGGGGCTCATCGGGTCTTTCACCTGCCTCGCTATGTCGCCAATCATATGACACATCGCCATGGGATTCAGGACTCACCAAGCTTGATACTGAGCACTGATGCGCTCCGGCAAGCCAAACTATACCAGGACCTACTTCGCGCCAAAGGTATGCAAGCTTTGCAGCTTGATGACAGCGACCAAGGTCTGGTGAGCGCTTGGATTCAAACCGTGAAGCAAGGCCGCCTCAGCGCTACAGGGAAGGAGGAGTTCTCAAATTTTCTGTCACAAATGGCGGAAAAATATAAAGTAAAGTCATTGCTACTGGCTTGCACTGAACTCTCCATCGCCTATCACTATTCTGTCACACCCAATTCCCAGCAGGGTTTTACGATTATAGACTCGGAAAAGCTTCTCCTAAATGCGATCCAGAGCGCCTTGCAGCAGTGAACTCATTCTAGAAGATCAGAGATTTTACATAATCTGCCTAGTATTCCTTTTAATTTAATTCTGGAAACCTAGCAAACCAGTTCACAGGCATATCAGAGGCTGCCTGAAGAGCCTGACAGCGCGGTTTCAAACCCATGGATTTGGTTTGACCGAGGCTTTTTTATCTAGCAGTTGCGCCAAGATTTGGACTTTTCAGACAGCCTCTGCGCCGTCCGTTAACCCTTGCTATGGGATTGCACTATGAAATACAGGCTTGCTACGATTCCCTTACTTTGTGCCACCTGCTTCTTGGACGCCAAGATTGCAGTAGGACAAGATTCCGAGGCTGTGGAAACAATGGTGGTGACCGGTACTAGAAAAGCCGGTAAAACCGCAGAACAACTAGCCTCTCCCGTTGACATTATCGAGGGAGATGACTTAGCCAATCAAGGAGATACTGAGCTTACCGACTTGATGCGCAATCTAGTTCCCTCCTTCAATGTGACCACGCAACCGATTAGCGATGCAGGAACCATTGTGCGTCCAGCCAACCTCCGCGGCCTACCTCCCGATTCGACTCTAGTCTTGATCAATGGCAAAAGGCGTCATCGTGCTGCCGTAATTTCCTTCTTGGGCCAAGGTGTTTCCGATGGGGCTCAGGGCGTGGATCTCTCCATGATTCCTGCAATTGCAGTTGAACGGGCTGAGGTGTTGCGCGATGGTGCTTCGGCTCTTTATGGCTCTGACGCAATCGCAGGAGTGATGAACTTTGTACTCAAGGACAATGATGAAGGTGCGCGATTCGAAGCCAAAGCGGGTTCCTACTACGAAGGCGATGGCACCATGTTTCAATATGCCGGAAACGTAGGTACGAGCCCATTCGAAGGTGGATTCGCTAACTTTAGCTTTGAGTATCGAGAAGCTGATGCGACCAGCCGTAGCATCCAGCGTGACGATGCGGCAAGCTTGAGAGAAAGTGGCAACGCTTATGTCGCTGACCCAGCCCAGACCTGGGGACAGCCAGAAGTCAAAAGCGACGTGAAGCTATTCGCCAACTTCGGCCAGACGATCAATAACAACTTAGAGCTTTATGCTTTCGGAAACTACGGCACGCGGGACTCCCAGGGTGGATTCTATTATCGAAACCCAACCGACCGCCTCGGCGTTTATACAACGGAAGATAGCGAAGGAAACGTAAGCCAGTTAGTAGGCGATACGAATCCTGGCAGCGGCCCTGATTGCAGCAACCTCTCCTTGGACGCTGCGGCCGACAACACTACCATTCAAGGGCGCGAGTGTTTTTCGTTCACCGAAGTATTCCCCGGCGGATTCACACCTCGATTTGGTGGGCGCCTCGTGGATAGCTCAGGGGTTTTCGGTCTTCGCGGCGAATTTAACAATGGTTTTCGCTATGACTTAAGTGGTGGCGTGGGTCGCAACGAGGTGGAGTTCTACCTGGATAACACCGTGAATGCATCTCTTGGGCCCAATTCTCCTACGACTTTCGAACCAGGTGGCTATATTCAGGAAGACGAGCAATTCAACTTGGATGTTTCTTATCCTATGGGAGCTATCAACTTAGCTGCGGGCTTAGAGCGACGACGAGAAACATTTACTATCAACGCCGGAGATGAGGCCTCCTATGCAAACGGTCCTTTGAGCCAGTATGGTTTTTCCATTGGCTCGAACGGTTTCTCTGGTTTTAGCCCCGACATCGCCGGTAAGTTTTCTCGCTACAACAATGCTGCCTACCTTGATGTGGAGAGTGATATCACCCGCATCTGGTCAGTGGGGCTTGCAGGGCGCTACGAGGAATTTGAAGACTTTGGTGTGACACGCAATGGTCGTTTATCGACGCGACTTGATTTGAGTGACCAGCTTGTTCTAAGGGGGACAATTAGCACAGGCTTCCGTGCTCCAACTCCTGGCCAAGCGAATGTGACCAACACAACTACAGCATTTGAAGGAGGCTCTCTGATCGATCGTGGCACGATTCCCCCCACAAACCCAATTGCTCAGCTATATGGTGGGGAGCAACTGAAACCGGAAACGTCACAGAACTATACTTTCGGTGCGATACTAAAAACCGGTTCACTGCGCACGACGGTCGATTACTTCAATATCGCCATCAAGGATCGCATTGCTCAATCCGTATCTCGTGAAATCAGCCCTGAAGAGGCTGCCGCATTAGAAGCTGCCGGCTATGCGGGAGCAGGAAACTATGCTGCCATTCGCTTTTATACCAATGCGTTTGAAACGGAAACCCAGGGCGTTGATCTCATCATGTCGTATCCACTGAAGGCCCTTCCAGGCGCCAGCGTTCTGCGCTTTGCTGGAAACTGGACTGAAACAAAAGTCATCGACTACACTACGGGTATCTTGGATGAGAAGCGTATCCGCCAATTGGAAGAGGGGCTTCCCCAATATAGAGCCAATTTAAGCCTGTCAAACAGAGTTGGATCATGGCGTAGCCTGGCCAGAGTTAACTACTTTGGTCCCTACTACGAGGCTCACCTAGATAGTGGTGGTCTGCCAATTGAAGCGGGTGAAGAGTTCACCGTCGATGCAGAACTTGGAGTTGCCCTCATGGACAACCTATCGATCATCATGGGAGCCCAGAATATCTTCAACGAATTCCCAGATGAGCATGATCACCAGGGTGTTGCCGGAGCTAAGTATCCCGAAACAGCACCTATGGGCTTTAATGGCGGATTCTACTATGGAAAACTGATTTACTTCCTTTGATAAGTCGCGTAGGAATGGGGGCAGCTTAGGGAGCCCCCACTGGACTACCTCAAACCCGCAATAAAGTTGGGTTCTCGGGTTCCTTACTCTGTAATTACGAAGAAAGGATACCGAATGATAAAGCAAGTCGTCACCGCCAGCACTGCCTTTGCAATTGGAATGTTGGTCAGCTATGGCATCTACTCTCCAGACCAAGATAAAATCGCGTCTCAAATGTCCACTAGCGAACCAGTCGCTCAAGAAGAACAAGCGAGCCAAGAATCTGTCAACATTCCTACTGCATCTCTAGCTTTAAAGGAACAGGTTCTGCAGCTCAATCAAGAGAACCAAGAGTTGAAGTTAGCGCTCAAGTCCCTTCACAGCCAACCTCAAGCCACTGTAAGTGCCGATGGAGCTTCTAGCTCCTCGCAATATCGCTATACCCCAGCAGAAGATACTCCTGACCTGCGCTTGGGCTTGGCGGGAGAATACTTTGAAGTTATGGCAATGGATGAACAGATGTCGAAGATGATTGAAGTGTCCTTTGACTCCATGCTTCAGTCTGAAGAAGGTGAGCTGGATGCCGAAGGGGTTGCTGCAATGAAAGACGTGATGAAGAAATACATTGCCTGGGAAAAGTGGGAGCGCAGTTTCTACGAAATCTATGCTGAGTCATTCACTGCCAATGAGCTGCAAGCCTTGATCGACTTCCAAAAAAGCGAGGTGGGGCAAGCCATGGTTGAAAAGACGCCCGAAATCACAGCAAAGGTGATGCAAACCATGGGTGCTGGCATTCAAGAAAATCAAGCCAAAATGGCTGAAGAAATTGAGGCCATCCACAAGGCCGCTGAAAAGCGCCGCGGAAAGCCTGCCGAAACCCATTAGATTCGCTCCAAGCCAGTGACCGGTTGAGTCGCTGTGCTGGGCTCCTCCCGATCACGATCATCCCTCCTCCTCTGCTGAGCATTTTTCAGACGACCGTATCAATCAAGTTGCATATCCCTCTTCGCAGTAGCTTATGGGCCAATCTCATGCTGATAACGCTCACATTTAGCATATAGTTTCGTCTTTAAAATACTTCCCCAAGCCATCAGATTTAGCAGTCTGGGAACTGCATTCATAGCCTGGACACAATAAGAGGCAAGAAACGTCAATCGAGACGTGATTAAGTATAATTCTAAAAAGCGCGAAGAAAAGTGGTAAAACTATTTAAAGACTTTTTTGGGTGGATATCCGATTTAAGAGCGTCGGATACATCTGGAAATTTGTTCACAGCTCAAACATTGGTTTGAGACTACTCTTGCGTCATGTGGTAATGGAAAAAGGCTGATTGATGAATCTCACGTCCAAAGAGTACTACGATCTTTTGCTCATGAGGCTTAAGTATATTCGATCGCATCTCGACTATACACAACCTCAGATTGCTAACCGACTCGGTGTTAGCTTACGGCACTACCAACGGATCGAAAGTGGTGGTACCCAGCTTACTGTTCAAGAACTCCTAAAACTATCCGAAATTCTCGGGGTGAAGGTAAGAGACTTACTCACTGATG
Organism: Pseudobacteriovorax antillogorgiicola; assembly: GCF_900177345.1. Lineage (NCBI taxonomy): Bacteria > Pseudomonadati > Bdellovibrionota > Oligoflexia > Oligoflexales > Pseudobacteriovoracaceae > Pseudobacteriovorax > Pseudobacteriovorax antillogorgiicola. The sequence continues at coordinate 72,711 of NZ_FWZT01000016.1, read as the reverse complement.
CGCCAATGCAAAAATGCGAGACCTTCGCCTTAATGCCCTTCGATGATATGATGAACATTCCGTTGATTAAAGACTCAGGGTCATCGGGCCTCTTCGCGTCTCAATTGCTAAAGAACTATGCCGCTGAAGATCATGACCATGAGATCTTAGCATGGAAAGACTTCATGGATGCCGAGCTGTGCCTGTTCTTTTCTAACCCGTACAGCAGCTACATGAATCGTAAGCTTCAGGAGCTAGGAGGCCGCCTTTCCAATAAGAAAGCGACAGCTACCGGGGTGATCAACAAACTCAACTATCTGCTCATGTGGGAGACGATTGTTTTTGATGAGCCTGGTTGCTTTACCTATGATATTGAGATGAATACCCCACTAGGCAAGCTTAGCGTCACCTCATATAACTTTGTAATTCCTAAGGTCCATGGCTCTGCCCCCTATGTGTTGGGAGCAATGGAGCCAAAGCTAGAAACAACCGTTCAAGCTCACTAGCGCCTAGTCAAGTTGAATTCTCTTAGGCGACAAGGAGCGGGCGAGGAGACAGTACGTGCTGGGTACAGTGACGAGCGAGTAACAAAGTCAACAACGCCGAGGCTTCAAATCGACTAGAGACTAGACGGATTTCTGAGAAGCGCTAGTCCCCTTCTCAGACACCCACATGGTGATATCTGCCCGCGAGACTAACTCGCCATTTATGTCTTTGACTTCGACAATCACATGCACATCTTGAGAGCCCCGATCAGGAATCACATCTAGCTTTGTTTCTGCCGTTATATCAGTTTTCGCCTTCTTTAGGTATTCGATGGTCATACCTTTGGGAATCCATCGCATGGAGCTAGGAAGACTAGCTTCCATCATGGTTCCTCCAGCGAGTTCCGCTGCGTTAGCCATAGCAATAGCGTGAACTGTTCCGATATGGTTGGTAACACTCCGGCGCTTCTTAACCCGAACGATGGCATGCCCTGGCTCAAGAGTCTCAAAAACTGGGTGAATCGAATTAAAGTAGGGAGCCTTGAAACAAACAATGCGACTGAACAATTGAGCCCCGAGTGGCCACTGCTTAAACTTCCGATAGAGCTTCAAAACAAAATTATGATCGTCCATTAAACTTCTCCATAAAGTGGCTCTGCTATTATTTCTACATATTATCCGTGGTTGGCCTCCCCCTGTTTTCTCGGTACTGATAGAGAAACGACATTAAAGAGGGGACGCCCATGAACGATCATCATATCAAAACTGTATTGTCGGAATCACGAGAATTTCCTCCTCCTGAAGCCTTTCAGTCCCGCGCCCATATCCAGTCTATGGAAGCCTACGAGACCTTATGGAAAGCCTCTTGCGACGATCCCGAGCGTTTCTGGGGTGAGCAAGCCAAAAACCTTCTGCACTGGCAAGAGGACTTCACCCAAGTGCTCGATTGGAAGGCCCCTTACGCACGTTGGTTTGACGGAGGCAAACTCAACGTCTCAGAAAACTGCCTCGATCGCCACCTCGATAAGTTAGGGGACAAGCCCGCCATTATCTGGGAGGGTGAACCAGGGGACAAAGCCACCTACACCTACCGTGAACTCCATCAAGCCGTATGCCGCTGTGCCAATGCTCTTTCGGATATGGGTATTCAAGCCGGTGATACTGTAAGTTTGTACATGCCAATGATTCCCGAACTAGCCATCGCCGTTTTAGCATGCGCACGAATCGGAGCCATTCACAGCGTTGTATTCGCTGGATTTAGCGCTGAGGCGCTAGCGGAACGAAACCGCGATGCATCGGCCAAACTTGTAATCACTGCCGATGCACTCTGGCGCCGAGGAAATGAGTTGGCTCTCAAGGACACTGTGGATGAAGCACTTCGCATTTACGACAAAGTCGATAAAGTTCTGGTGGTTCGCCGCACGGGTCGCTCGATCAATTGGGACTCAGGACGAGACCATTGGTGGCACGATACCGTTGAAAAGGCTAATGCTGACCACAAAGCCCAAGGGTTTCCCAGTGAACAGGCTCTTTTCATCTTATACACCTCTGGTAGCACGGGAAAGCCCAAGGGCATTCTTCACACCAGCGCTGGATACTTGCTGGGGACCACCCTTAGCAGTCGTTATATCTTCGATTTGAAGGACGATGACGTCTACTGGTGCACCGCCGATGTTGGTTGGATCACAGGTCACAGCTATGTAGTTTACGGGCCACTATCCAATGGCGCTACCATTTTTATGTACGAAGGAGCACCGGACTTCCCTCATCAGGGTCGCTTTTGGGAGCTGATTGAGCGCTATAAAATATCCATCTTCTATACAGCTCCTACTGCAATTAGAGCCTTTATGAAGTGGGGTGAAGATGCAATTGAGCCTTTTGATCTTTCGTCCTTAAGGCTTCTGGGAACAGTCGGTGAACCTATTAACCCAGAAGCATGGATGTGGTTTCGTGAAACCATTGGCAAAGACAAATGCCCCATCGTCGATACTTGGTGGCAAACGGAAACTGGTAGCATTATGATCAGCCCTCTTCCGGGAGCGACCCCCACCGTTCCAGGAACCGCAACCAAACCATTTTTTGGTATCCAGCCTGACATTGTCGATCAAGATGGACAAAGCCTTGCGGACAATCAGGGGGGCTATCTTGTCATTCGAAAACCGTGGCCTAGTATGCTAAGAACGATCCACGGTGATTCAGAGCGATACGAGAAGACTTATTGGTCACATTTTAAATCACTTTACTTCACCGGTGACGGCGCTCGACGAGACGAAAAAGGTAATTTTTGGATCATGGGTCGCATCGATGATGTTCTCAACGTTGCCGGTCATCGACTTTCAACCATGGAAATCGAGAGCGCGTTGGTTAGTCACCCTCATGTTGCCGAAGCTGCCGTGGTGGGCAAGGCTGATGATGTCAAAGGTCAGGCCATCGCCTGCTTTGTGACATTGCATGATCACGAGTTGGGGGATCCAGCTCTCAATCAGAGCCTCAAAGATCATGTTGTTCAGCATATTGGTGCCTTAGCCCGCCCAGAGACCATTATCTTTACCAAAGCTCTCCCCAAAACCCGGTCTGGCAAAATTATGCGCCGACTATTGCGTGATGTAGCGGCTGGAGAAGAAGCCCAAGGGGATATGACCACACTGGAAGACAGCTCAATTTTGGAAGACTTAAAAGAATCATCCGCATGATCCCGAACTGAGGGCTAGGCCCTCAGCGACCCGACCATTCAGTCCTTACATTAAAGGCAGAATCTTCTGAAGACCAAATAAAACCTGAGTCGTATTCACATCGAACACCCAACCCTGCGAAACCCTAGCAGTTCTGTATAATGTTTTACAGCGAATACCCGACCCAGTTAGAGACCTGGGAAAGCTGAATTCGAGCAGTATTTCAAAGGAAAGCAGCCAGGTAGCCCGCTCCGGTGTTTAGAGAATATTGTCTAAGGTGATTATGAAGTTTCTCGTGGTAGATCCATCTCGCTCCGTTCATGCCTTTCTTGGCTTGATTGCCAAGGATCTGGATTTTGAAGGGGTCTATTCCTGCGTCGACGCCATCAACGAGCTTCAATCTAAAAATTACGATCTCATACTTTTTGATTGGTCCATTGAAGACAAGCACATGCTACTAGAATTCTCTGATTATCCTGTCACCCGTATCGCCATGACCTCAACTATCAAGCGTAGCCAGATAAACAACATCATGTTGAGTTCTGTGGATGGGCTACTCTCAAAGCCGTTTACTAAAGAGCGCTTCAATGACTGTATTCTATACAATCGTCACCTTGACCCAGAGGCAAACAAGTCTCCCCAAGTTCAAGATCAAAACTCGGACAACCTAGTACCCATTCGCGTCTTGTTTTGCGAAGATGATGAACAGATGAGAGATATTATAGAGGCCGACCTCGACGACTTGGGGAACTATCAAGCGACTTTTGCCTGTGATGGTCTTGAGGGCGCTGATCTCCTAGAAAATGAGCAGTTTGATGTGCTCATCACTGACATTGATATGCCTGGGCTTAGCGGTATCGACTTAATCAAGAAAGTGCGAAAGTCGAATAAAAATGCCCACATTCCCATCTTTATCTTTTCTGGAGCGGTTGATAGTCAAGTGGAGCAATTTGCAGAAGAATATGTGATCAAAATATTCTACAAGCCTTTTGATATCACTGAAATTTTGAGAACCATTCACAATAAAATTTTTCCCGCACGCACCATTCCTTCCTACCATTCGTCGCTTGTTGACTATTGGTATGAGACAGTCAACGAAGTTCTCGCAAGCAACTTGGGTGACTGCACCTTTGGAACTTTAGAGGTCGTGGAATCATCCGTTTTTCAAGCCTACATTTCAAGTTCAATCGGAATGGTGGGTAAGAGCATCAATGGCCGGATTCATCTTTTTTGCGACTACAAGTTTTGCCAAGACTTTCTACAACACGTATTTCATGAGAATTATGAGAATGAGGTCAATCGGATCGAAGAGTTCATTGGCGAGTTAAACAATCAGTTGGCTGGTCGCTTGAAACTCAAACTTGAGGCCCATGGCATTGCCTTGCAGATCACAGTTCCTAGCACTCACTTTGGTAAGGAAGACGTAACGAAGGAGCTTGAGCAAAATAAAGTTTTGCTTCTTAACGGCCACTCAAAAACTGGACGTTGCCAGATACTCATTTCCATGTCGAAGATCAGTGATGAGATCTTTGGCCATAAAACAAAAACCGTCGTCCTTGAAGGCGGCTTATTTTTCTAGGGATTTGGGATGAAAGTAATTATTTGTGACGACTCCAAAGCAGTTCACTCGATGATTACCATGTACTTAGACGATACACCTTATGAAGTCGAGAGCGTTTTTGATGCAGTTGACCTAGTCGTGAAAGTAGAACAAGGCAAGGGTGATACATCCGCGATCTTCCTCGACTGGGAAATGCCTAAAATCAATGGTCTTGAAACCCTACGGTTTCTTCGCAAATCAGGCTGTTCCACGCCGATTATCATGTTAACAGGCAAGAATTCCGAAAGCCACATCCGAGATGCCATGGACTCCGGTGCTCACTCGTATGTCATGAAGCCATTCACAAAAGATCTTGTCATGGCAGCCTTAAAATCCATCTAAACAGCTCACCAGCCTAGTTGCGGATGCTATTGCAGGATGCTAAAGTTTAATCTCTGTAGCAAACTGCATTAGGAAAAATACCATGAAAATGAAAGCAGCTGTCGCATGGCAAGCCAAAGCGCCTCTTGAAATCGAAGAGATTGAAATCCAGGGTCCGAAAGAAGGTGAAGTTCTCGTGAAGATGGTAGCGACGGGTGTCTGCCACACCGATGCTTACACTTTGTCTGGGGCTGACCCAGAAGGGCTATTTCCTAGTATTTTAGGTCACGAAGGTGGGGCCATCGTTCAAGAAGTGGGCTCTGGAGTCACAAGCTTGCAACCTGGCGATCATGTGATTCCTCTTTATACTCCTGAATGTGGTACGTGTAAGTTCTGTACCTCAGGAAAAACCAATCTGTGCCAAGCCATTCGTTCGACTCAAGGCAAGGGACTGATGCCTGATGGCACGAGCCGCCTCAGCAAGGATGGCAAACCTATCTATCACTACATGGGAACCTCTACATTCGCGGAGTATTCAGTTCTGCCTGAAATCGCTCTTGCGAAAATTAACAAAGAAGCTCCTCTGGAAAAAGTTTGCCTGCTCGGTTGTGGGGTAACCACTGGGATCGGCGCAGTTCTGAATACTGCCAAAGTTGAGCCTGGTGCCACTGTTGCAATCTTCGGCTTAGGGGGCATCGGTCTTTCATGTATCCAAGGAGCTGTCTTAGCCAAGGCTTCCCGCATTATCGCAGTCGATATCAATCCAGAAAAAGAAACTATTGCGCGGCAGCTCGGTGCCACCGACTTTCTAAATGCCAAAGATATTTCTGGGTCAATAACCGAAGCCATTATTGATATGACCGACGGCGGCGTTGACTACTCATTTGAGTGCGTCGGTAGCGTAAAGCTTATGCGAGATGCCCTTGAATGCTGTCATAAAGGATGGGGCGAATCCGTAATTATTGGGGTTGCTGGAGCAGGAGAAGAAATTGCCACCCGACCATTCCAATTGGTAACGGGTCGGGTCTGGAAGGGCTCTGCATTCGGGGGAGTCAAAGGACGCTCACAGCTCCCCACTTATGTTGAAGACTATCTATCGGGAAAAATCAAAGTGGATGAGATGGTGACCCACGTTCTACCATTTGAAGATATCAACAAAGCCTTTGATCTCATGCATGAAGGCAAGAGTATTCGCTCGGTCATCACATTCTAGGGAGATCTTATGAATATCGAAACCCGCAAATCTCATCGATGTTTTGATGGCGAGGTACTTTTCCAGAGCCATAAATCTCCGACGACCGGAACGGACATGAATCTTTCGGTATTTCTTCCTAAAGAAAAGCCTAAGGCTTTGATGGTTTGGCTATCAGGCCTCACCTGTACGGAAGAAAATTTTATGGCCAAGGCCGGAGCGTTTCAGTTTGCATCTCGACAGGGTGTGGCTATCATCTGCCCAGACACAAGCCCACGGGGTACGGATTTGCCAGGGGAGCACGATGACTGGGATTTTGGTAGCGGTGCAGGCTTTTACCTCGACGCAACTGCCAACCCTTGGGCGCAAAATTATAAAATGTACTCCTATATCGTCGACGATATCTCACAGTTCATTGCCGCCAGCAATTTAGATCACCTGCCTCGTTGCATCAGTGGCCACTCTATGGGAGGCCATGGAGCCTTGACGATCGGCTTGAAGCACCCAGAGATGTTCCAATCGATTTCAGCCTTTGCTCCTATCGTGAATCCGATGGAGGTCCCTTGGGGCCAAAAAGCTTTTCGGAACTATTTGGGTGATCATGAAGAGTCTTGGAAGGCTTACGACGCCTGTCAGCTGGTGAAATCTAGCAAGTACAATGGCGAAATACTGATCGATCAGGGTCTTGCCGACAATTTCCTGACCGAACAGCTCCAGCCTGAAGCATTTGAGAAAGCTTGCTCAGCCACTGCGGTCTCATTGCAAGTAAGGAGGCAGAAAGGTTATGACCATAGCTATTTCTTTGTGAGCTCTTTTATTGATGATCATCTTAGCTTTCATTTAAGACAACTGAAGCTGACTTGATCAGGTTCGCAAGATTTTTCGTTCATTAGAGTCCTTGAAGAACAATAAGGTGGGCTAGAGATGCTCACCTACGTTCTAAGAAACCTAGAATAGAGCTTGTCCTTCCCAGCATCGCTTGATCATATCTCGTGCCTACCCCTACCAGGTGCAGCTCACTTTAGAAAACAAAATATAGACGCTATTTTGACTCATAATAGAAGTGGTTAGTTTCTTGCAGGTATAAAGCCCTAACATTTTAAAGGGGGCAAACATGAAAACGAACTTATACCTACTATCTATCGCCAGCACATGGGCTTTCAATCTGCAAGCTCTTGAACTAAGGAAGGAAGTGGCGATCAAACTCTCACCTAAGATATGTCATGTTATCAATAAAGCTGTCCCAGATGGTGTGATTCCAACACCTCAGCAAGTGGCAAAAGACGCATACTGTGCTGCAAACCTTATGGCTGAGCATGCGCCTTATGGTGCCATTACGATCTTTGGTTCGGCAAGAGCCAAGCCTGGAATGGAGAGTTACGATCTGACCCGCGAGTTTGCTCGTCAATGGACTACCGGCTTTAGTAAGTATCCAATTATGACTGGTGGTGGTCCGGGCATCATGGAAGCGGGAAACCGTGGTGCCCATGAAGCCAAAGGGAAAAGCTTAGCTATCGGTAGCCATTTTGCTGGAGGTCAAGAAAAACCCAATCAGTTTACGACTCATGGATACATGTCTTACAGTTTTGCTCAGCGAGAGGCTGATCTTGTAGACTATGCAGCAGCGATCGTTGTCGCTCCTGGAGGCTTCGGCACTGAATGGGAAATCTTCGAATCTCTTTCCAAGATGCAAACACGCAAGAAAACTCCCGTGCCTATCATTCTCTTAGGCGGAAAAAAACACTGGCAGACCCTCCTTGATCGAGTTCATCACCTCGATCGTATTCATACGATCAGTAGCGAAGATCTAGGGTTACTTTCCGTCGCCAACACCCCTGATGAAGCTGTAAAAATTATAGCCGCTAAGCTTTTTCCTAGTAGACAAGGTTGAGCATGGAAAGCAAAAAATCAGCGAACCAGATCCGAAGAGATAGAGACGATATAAACTCTAATACCAGCCACCAAATCTCTCCTGAGGTAGATAAAAGCTACCGCTATTGGCGAATACGAGTGATGTATTCCATGATGATTGGTTATGCAACTTTCTACTTTGTTAGAAAAAATATTTCCATGGTTACGAAGTCTATCACTGACGAGTTTGGATTTAGTAATACGGAGTGGGGAGTGGTCTTAAGCACTGCTACCATTGCCTATGCTATTTCAAAATTTGCTAGCGGTATCCTAGCAGACCGCATCAACCCTAAATATCTTATGAGCCTTGGTTTACTCGCATCCGCGTTAGCAAACTTTGCATTCGGTCTCTCGAATGCTTGGAGCGCATTTCTCGTGATCTGGGCAATCAACAGCTTGTTTCAAGGGATGGGCATGCCTCCTTGCAGTCGACTGCTGACAAGTTGGTTTAGCCAGCGAGAGATTGGCCGAGCATGGGGGGTATGGAATGCATCTCACCAAATTGGGGGAGCAGTTATTGTTGTTGTTTCGGGCTACCTTGTTGCCCATTTCGGCTGGCGCTCAGCTTTTTTTATTCCCGCAATTGTTGCTTTGATAGTTTCTCTTTGGCTCTATAATCGGTTGACTGATAGCCCAGAGTCCATGGGATTGCCACCAATCGAAGAGTTTAAACCCGAAGATAGTAAAGAGAAAACTCCAGAAGCTCTGCCTTTTGCAGTTGCGTTCCGCAAACATATCCTCACAAACAAGTGGGTTTGGATTGTCAGTATCGCGAATTTCTTCGTCTATATTGTTCGTATTGGAATACTAGATTGGGCCCCTAAGTTTTTGGAAGAGGCTAAAGGCTTCGACATTAAGCAAGCCGGTATTGTTCTGTCAACCTACGAGCTGGCTGGGATCTTTGGAGCGTTCGCTGCCGGTTGGCTGTCAGACACAGTATTCAAGGGCAAGCGTGGCCCAGTCTCCATTCTATTTATGCTACTTTTGGTCAGCTCCGTTTTTATCTTGATGCTTGTACCCTCGGGACAAATTCTCGCAATGAGCGGTATATTCATTTTGATAGGTTTCTTTGTCTATGGCCCGCAGATGTTGATCGCAGTGGCTGCTGCTGATTTTGCCAGCAGATCCTCAGCTGCAACTGCTGTTGGCCTTACAGGGCTATTCGGCTATATGGGAGCTACGGTTTGCGGAATTGGTACCGGAGTCTTGGTTGATCACTATGGTTGGTCAGCAGCACTCTATTTTTACTTAACTTCAGCTATCATTGGCACTGCACTCTTACTCAGTACTTGGCACCGATGAGCCAATTGCTCCAAGCGGCGTTTGTCGCCCTTGGGGTTGATCAAACACGTCCTATAAAGCAAGACAAGAGTTCTTGGAAGATCCTCAGGATTGTAACCAACAGCACCTAGCTATATTTAAAAAGTCATGAGGCTAATTTTAGGAGAGAATACAGAGGAATTATAATTTCAGTCTTAGTCCCTCGACCCAGTTTAGATTGGATGGCAATCGTACCACCCAAACGTTTGACTTCAGCCCTAATTGCTGACATCCCCACCCCTCGTCCAGAGGTTTGGGTAATAGAGCTTGCAGTCGAGAAGCCATCCCAAAAAAGAATCTGATAGGCATTGCTACGATTGATTCCTTCGTCTTTAAGCTGGCCAGCGAAGCCCTTTTCCACAGCTTTTTTGATGAGTTCATCCCAGTCAATACCACGACCGTCATCGACGATCCTGATCTTGAGAGATTGATTGACAAACAAAAAGCGCATAAAGATGTGACCTGTTTTGGTCTTCTTATTGGCAAGTCGTTCGTAAGGAGGCTCGATACCATGATCACAAGCATTACTGATCAGGTGAATCAAGCTTTTAAATAATGGTCGAATGGGGTCGAGATCGAGTTTCAGCTCTTCGCCAATGATCTTGAGACGAATTTCTTTCTCTTCCTGTTTGGCGAGCCGCTTAACAAGCGGTTCGAATTGCCCACAAAGCTCACCGATATGCTTATGTCTGAGCCTCGCCTTGATGCCCTGCCACGCCGCTCGCCGGGGGGCATCAACCTCTTTGAATAGATTGTCGAGAGCATTGAAGTCAGTCTCGTCGATTGTATAAGTTTTCTCTGGATTGGAACGGAAATCGATATCCAGAAGGTCTTTATGATGATCCAAAAAGCCCTGCAAGCATGATTCAATTTTATCTAGGTGGGGTGCAAGCTCAAGGTCGTCTTGCTCCCCTAGCAAAGTCTCCGTATCATGGATCAGATGCCCCAGCTCATAAATTTCAAATACTAAAGAATTACCCTTTAGGGTGTGCAGAATATGCTTCACCTGCGATCGATTTTCGAGATCGCTTCGCAGTTTCTGTAGCTGACCCTTAAAGTCAGCTACGAAGTCTGTAAAGGCATCCATATGCCTTAAGATGTTCATAATACATCTATTTTCCTGGAATTGCCGCTCTAGCTCCTGTCGCTCATGATGAGTTTTAGTGATGTCTGAAGCTACCACGATCACTTTATTGATCTCGTCGGAGCGACCTCGTACTACCGTATAGGTAAAGTCAAGGATCCTGCCTTCCTGGGTTTCCACTACTTTTGGCATCAATGAAAGAGACACCGCTTCGGGAAAGATATCCTCAAAAACCTGATCCAAGGCCATCGCCATGTGCCGTTCGATCTCGGGATCTTTGAAATTCAACGTACTCCCAATATATTGACGGGCGATATCAGTACCGAACATCTGTTCACAAGCTGTCGAAGTAGAATCTCCAACCTGGAGCTGAGGATCGACAAAGAAAAAGGCTTCATTGAGGTGGTCTAGAATTTCCTTCATCTGCTGGTTGATACCTGCAGCTTCTTCAGCAAAATCCCGTTGGGTTTCCGCCAGAATCCGACTCACCTTCTCCTGCTTCGCACTAGACTGCAAGCGCCGGAGAGTCTGCATAGTATTGATAACTTCTTCGTTCTTAAACTCGACTAAGCTCAAGACCTTTGACATTCTTAGAAATGTTTGGATTTTTGAAAAGATAACCCGAATATCTTCTTCGACAGTAAGAAAATCAGTGGCACCAGCCTCGTAAATACTCGCTACAAACTCCGGATCTGTATTGACGCTTGTTACCAAGATCGGCATTTGCGGTCTCTTGCTACGGATCTGCCTGATCTTCGAAATATCTTTGATACCTTCGATCAAACGGCATTCTAGAAAAACTAGATCAATATCCGCTAGCTGATCCTTCAACTCGTCATCATGATTCCAGTTCGCATAGGTGGTTTCGTCAATGAATTCTTTAGCTACCTCAAGGCGCTCCATGATTGAGGAGCGCTCTACAAGCACAGCAATCTTATAATCTGATGACCTCTCTTGAACAGAGGCCTCATCCATAGCGCTCAAAATATCGTCTAGGGTCAATCCGCTCATGAAGCTAGGCGACCTTTCACTTCCGCAAGTTTATCTCGTGCCCGTTCAAAATCTGGGCGAAGACGAACACAGTTTTCAAGCTGCCTAGCTGCTTCACTGAGTTGCCCCAGTTCGATAAAACAGATGGCGATATTAAAGTAGACTTTGTGATTTTCTGGATTCAGCCGTAACGCATGCTCGTAGGCTTCGATCGCCTCATCAAGATTGGAAGTCTTGCGGTGACACACTCCTTTGAGATTAAACTGCTCCGCAGATTCACCAAACTTTTCTTCAGCCTCTTTGATTTCCTGAAGGGCTCGATCATACGCCCCTTCTCCCACAAGAGCTCTTGATATTGCAGAATAGAATTCCGCGGCATCAAATCCCAGCTCACGGCCAGCCAAGGCAATGGTCTTTGACTCATCATAAAAATTATGCTGGTTGAGAAGGCCTACACAGCGACTGTAGTAGAATTCATTGCCATGCGCCTTGAGGAGAGTTTCAATAACTTTTACTCCGGCATCTTTATTGCCCCGTTTCAGGCTCATCCGCGCGCTTAGCATCATACTAGCAGGTGTGTTTTCCCCGCTGTTAGCTATGGTCTCAAGGACTTCATGAGCTCTATCATCTTCCTGATTCTGGATATAGGCCTGTGCCAGACCTACATTACTTCGCAAGCTTCCTTTAGTTAAGGTTTGTAGCTCGCTATATAGTTCAACCGCTTCTTCGCTGTTATGTTGGATTAAGGAGTCTTTTGCCTGAGTATATTTATTTTCAATTGTTCCCGAAGTATTCGCTAGGGACAGGGTCGAGTGAATGAGAAAGTCTAATTCAGATGGCCTCACCGGCAACTTCAAGTACTTGATCAAACCAAAGCGCTTAAGAACCTCTTCTTCTACTGGAGCATCATTGCGACCTAAAAGAATCGCTGGGATGTTAGGGACTTTTTCCGATAGCTTGAACTCTTTGATAAACAGCCAGCCATTGATTTGCTTCATCTCTTGGTCACAAATGACAAGATCCCAAGACTCGGAAGCCAGGATCGAAAGCGCTTCGAGACCACTTTCTCGTATCGAAACTTTTTGAAGGCCGAGATTTTTCAAGCCTACCAAAATAGCCTTGGCGTGATTGCGCACCGAGGTTACAACTAGAACTTTTGTATTAGAATAGTCGTTGCTCATAAACCCGTCCAATTTTTTTGCAACACGTCGGGTTCATCGGCGCTAAAAGTCAAAGATTTACTTAAGATTCTTTCGTTCCAGAATAGCTTGTAGCGACAAGCCACTGGATGAAAACTTTTAGTCGGTAAAACCATGAATAGAAGGGCAAAAAAGCCCTTCACAGTAAGGCAAAGAAACCATATATTGTAGCTATTTCAATATCTTACTAACTTTCTATGTAAGGTAAGAATTGCAGATCGTAAAACTGAACGCCTTCCGCTAAAAAGCCATCCAGGGTAAGCCTACGTGCATTGGAGTCGAGACCAAACAGCAAGTAGAACGAATCTCCAATCTCATTTAAATCGATGACTCCGTCACGGAGAACGTAAGTTAACCGAATAGTCTGAGCAAGAACTAACGATTCACAGGAATCGTTAGTTGCAAGATACCGATAAAACTCAATCACTTGATCGTTCAGGAACACATGCCAAACAGCAAAACTTGAGTCATTGAGACTCTGAGTACAAACACTTCGCCATGGATGCTCAGTTAAGACGATTTGATTGGCGCGAAGGGGATCTGCCACCCAACGGGAGTCATTGCTGAACGCTCGACACGTGTACTCAAGATTTTGCTCCATCGTTAGGATGGTCACCCCATGATAATCAGACGTGCATGGGGGAAGCTGCTCAAAGCTAGAAACCGCTTCTTGAAAAGGCAGGTTCAAACGCTGTGGCTCATCATCTCGGGATTCATCACTGCAAGACCCAGCCAGCACCCAGACTAGTAAGGCAAAGACTCCGCACTTCATCTACTTTCCTCCACCATGCCCAGGGGGCTTAGGACGGCCGCCACCACCACCGCAGCTGATGCTTCTTTGTGAGTCTAGACGACTTTCAATCACGCCGCCCGAGTTACAATAATGTCTAAAAGTCTTTTCCACACACTTCTCTGTTTGCTTATGATACCAAACGTCCCCATACCGGGTCCCATTGCTACAGGATCTCTTGGTGTTACAATTGCCACCTAGATAGAGGTGGCCAGCCTGGCAACTTCCAGATGAGGAAACATTTCCAAAACTACAGCTATAATGCAGGCTGCCATAGGGAATGGCCTGCGACCAACTTTGCCCATGACCATAAGATCCGCAAGGCTTGGGCTCACACAAAGTTCTGTCGCTACTATACCGATACTGGTCCGTTCGGCAAGTCGTCGAAAGGTAGACGACCTCCCCTAATGGCCCACACTGAAAGGTTTTCGCTCCACCGGAAATCGTCTCATTCCATCGATCCAGGTACTTGTAGTCACCACAAACCGATGGACTACAGCTGGGATCACTCAAAGAGCCATTGGGCACGTATCCTGGCTCACAGCTTAGCCGTACAGTGCTCAAACGACCATCGGCTAAACACCTTTCCAAAAGCTTACCAGCTGGAATGTCGCGAAAGGTTTCCTCACCGATTGCTAAACCACCCTCACATACCGGAGGTTCCTTTGAGCCGTATAGAGATTGGTAGTCTAAAAAACTCCACTGAAAAAACACTTGAGGAAGGATTCGCGGGTCTGCTTCCAAACCATAGTCTAGTAGGCGATTGAAATAGGGATAGATATCTTCAATTCTTCTAGACTTTAAGTATATATGCTCTGTGGCCTGTTGATTAACAGTAAGTTTTGCTAATAATCCTGCCCAAACGGGATGACCAGAATCAAACCCGAGACTCTCTGACCCTTCTATCAAGTCTAAGGTTGACTGGAGATACTTTGTTAACTCTCCTTCAGCTGGAGTTGCAAATCGATAAGAGTCCAAACTCAAAGAACTCATCGCTGCGAGCAATCGGGTTTCGAACTCAGCCTGAAGATCTCCGATGGGATGAATGGCGCCATCAAGCATTGGCAAAATCAGATCATCACCACGGCGAAAGGATTCGGGAAGGGCCCAAATTGAAAAATAGTGAAGCAGACGGGCATGCTTCCTAAACAGTTCTCGGCTCTGACTCGTTTGAAGAATCTGCGCTAGCTGGGGCTCCAATCGCCGAGCAAGCCTTTCATGAATCACCCCTTCCAAACTCGGACTAAGCTTCAGATCATTTCGAGTGACTCGCTTGCTTGCCACGCAACTCAAGATCGCCCCATCACTTTGATATTGAAAAACAACCTTGCGATCGCTCGCGACTTGCAAGAGTGATAAGCCCCCATAAACAGCCAGCCGATCCTGACAATGATATTCCACGTCTATTTCAACGAGGATATGGTCCTCGCCAGTCGCCGGATCATTCAAAATACCTCGGTGAGTCAACACAAGATCGCTGCCCCGACTACTCACCCGATAGTCTTGATAGTAGCTCAACAAGCCAAATTTCGCAGCGATCAACACACTTGCTGGCAGTGGATCAGGAACCTGTTCAGCCACTCCTAAGTCTAGATCGTAGGCAGGCCAGAGCAAGGGTGGTAAGGATTTGCCCCTTAATAGAGGGGTGGCCGACAAATCGTGATCTTGGCTAGGAAGACTCAACGAGATACCCTTGCCCCAATCCCCATCCAAAGGCTGACTAATCATAAGATTCTGGGCCAGAGCTAAAGCAAGGGTACCGTGATCTTGGGGAAAGTACTTCGAATCCGCTTGGAATCTTTGCGCGATCAAACTATCAAGGAAAGTACGATAAGCTTCAACTGATAACAGCCCACCCTCCTCAACTCTTGTGTTGAGCTTTGTTGCCATTTGAAAAGCCAAGTCATATACTAAGCCCATATAAGCTTGCCGGTAGTTTTTTAGAAGGCCCTCAAAAAAATTTGGATCTCTCTGTAAATCAAAAGCAAACCCCAAGTAGCTCTGGCCATGAAGTAAGCCCTGCTCCATCACGTCCTTAATTTGACCATAAAGTGAATCATCGCGACTTCGGTCATCAATCCCAGGTATATCGATCAATCGACCTTGTAGAACTATAAATGATAGCATCTGATTGGCGGCCATCCACTGCGATGGGTTCGAAATTTCAAACGGGCTTAGTGAGTCAACGCCATAATACCCTCGTCCAGATTCAACGAGGTAATCGAGAGGCGACTCCACCTTGCCTGAACTCAGCAGTTCACCAGCAACAAAATCAGTCTCTAAAATTTGGCTACCATCTGTAAAGCCAAAGGGCGATCCAGCCCACGCCACCGAGTTATAGGCTCCTACCACAGCTTTGCGATAGTCATCCAGAAACTCTAGCAGAGTTGATTCATCAACTGCTTTTTTACGTGCGATGAAGTCATTCCTCAAGGTTCTCATCTTGACATTATAATCAAGAACCAGCTGATCTCTGGAGAATTGTGAGTAGAGATTGGTTTGAGCCTCAATTTGTTGTTTGATGCGATCTAAGGATCGCTGAAGATCCATGATACTAGTTTTAACGAGAGTAAACTCGCTTAGCATGGTGCTATGAATAGCATTGAGCTTGGATTGAACCTGATTGAAGCTCAGCTGGGTTCGTTGGAAGTTGGCTTCCACAAAGAGGTGAAGATTTTGGATCTGACGCGAAATGGCAGCTAAAGATTCTAGGATCACCTGATCTGTATTCACACCCTGGCCGCTAGTAAAGGTTTGGAGAAGTTGTAGACCCGCTCCCACCGTTCCCACACCGCCGAGTACAGCACCAGCGGTTGGTCCGTTTAAGATTGCTGTCACCCCTTGGCTTAAAAGGCTTACAGACTCCATGCTAGTATTGATTTTGGCCGATAACTCAGGGTCAAACAATCGAATGAAAGCCGCGATTCCAGCTATCTCAGTGCGAACAAAGCTAACTTTTGCATCCACGTCCTGGTAAATCTCTTGATATGCGGCCAATTTCGCTTCCAAACTTAAAGGTTGTTGATCAATGATTTCCCTTCTTTGATCAGCCTCTTTTAAAGGCTCAGTGATGTGATCGGTTACCGCTGCGATATCAACGGCCAGATCAGTAAAACCTCCACCTTCTAAGCCTGCCTCATAATGGCCTTTGATCGTTTTTTGATAGTGGGCCAGATCCTTATCGCTTACTGCCTGGCGATCATCCTTGGTACTTTCAGTTTGCCATTTCCCTAAAACAGTAATGTCGTCTTCAATTAGTTCAAATCGTTTTTCCACCATGATAAACATCGAGAGAAAGTAGGCATCCTTTTCCGCAGCAGTATATTTGGTCCACTGGTTTTCCATATTTTCTAGCATGCTATTGAAAATGTAAGCCCTAAGCGCCGGCGTACGCTTCACAAACTCATCCGATGAAAACAGAGTCACAGCGGATGCGAAGGCAGCGCGAGATTGCCTCTTAACGGTCGCATAAGCTACATCGTTCCATACTACGGAAGCCTTGGGCAAAATACGATCGAAGAGGTTAAGAGCTTTTTTAGCAACCGACTGACCTAACTTACTCGGTATTCTTGTAATAACTTGGCCTGCGGCTTCATTGATCACAACCTGAAAACCCCAAGCTAGCGCTCCTACCACATAATCATTGTACTGATCCTTGTGATCCACATGCACCACAAGCCCATTTGGTACCAGCCATGACATCGCATGGGCTTCGTCAAATGAGAGCTTTCGATCGTTCAGCAACTTCAAATAAGGCTCACGTAGATCTCTGACCGTCGGCGAGGTATATAGTGAGTTTTCAATACAGCCCTGTAAGTCAAAGTCACAGTCCTCATTAAAGCTGGGATGATCAAAACCATCAGCTCGAAGCAAGCCAGGCCACATCAAAATCGTTATCCAAAGCCACATGAATTTCTTCATTATCAATCTCCCTATTGGTAAGGCATCGAATATCCTAGAAACGCAATACCCTCTGCGCCTCTTACCAGGTTCCCAATCGACCTAGAATTTCGTTTGATATGGCGTTTACCCATTGTGAGCGAAACTGAACAGTGGAAAAATTAAGCAGCCTAATTCCTTGAAGGCAGATCATCGACAAAAATAGATACGATTCTGTTGGGAACTGGCTGAATAGTTTGTCTAAGCATTGGATATGATGAGATCGACTCTTTGCAGTTAATGCACTACCCCATCATCGTTAATAATCATTAAGGGATTTAATAAGTGTTCTCTTATCTCGCAGGGGCTGTTCTTTAAGGAATGATTTTATACCAAGTTCACTATACTTCACCAAAATAAATTTGGCCGCCGCGGTTGCGGCAGCCAAACATGAAACACACTCGAAACTAAAAGGGTATAAAGGGATATTTTCATTGCTTCATGAGGCAATAAATACATCGATATCGTTGAGGTTTCTTTTCTCGATAATAGCAGCAGGCTGAGATTCCTTCATAGCTCTGACATGACCTTGATCCACAAGAGTTGTCATAAATGCAAAAGGACGCACATCATTTCGCTCCTGAAGAATCCGTCTGAATGTAAGCCCATCCATTTCTGGCATAAGTACATCCGAAATTATATGAGATACCGTTTTAACTTCTAGGATTTCCAAACCCTCACGAGCATTACTAGCGATATAGACTCGATGGCCTTGCTTAGTTAAGTGATTGGCGATCATTTTCTGGGATAGTAATGAATCTTCCACCACCAACACACGCCTCATATATATCTCTCCTATCAAAAGCCAAGCTCTCCTCACAGATTCCTACCGTAAGAAAAGCAAAAGCTATGCCCAGCCTAAGTTACTGACTCTAGGTCGGCCTTGCGCCATCCGGCTCAGTAAAGCGGGGCCGTCACCTCTTATTCTGCTCCATTTCGGACCACCTTCACAGCCATAACCTGCACCAAGATTCGTCATTGCTAATTTTATCAAGAGATTTTAGACTCGTAACAATTTTTAACGAAGTATCAGGGATTTATGGCAACTTCTATCTCACGCCGTAAGCTATTTGCGTTCACAGCACTGGGATCAGCATCCTTGGGGCTGGCTATCCTATGGGGACGCATTCGACCTGCTAAACCTTTAGAACTAGACGGCTTTCTTACCCAAGAGCAAAAAGCCTTAATCCTAGCACTCAGTCCCACCATCCTTGGGATTGAAAGGAACAAAGTATTACCATTAGGTGATGAGCTACTAACTCGTATTGAGTTGTTCATTCAATCTTTTTCGCCAACGGTGGCGCAAGATATCCTAAACGTTTTAGATGTGATGAACTTTCCCGCTACTGCTTGGCTATTTGGCTTGTACCAGTCATGGGGGGCGGCAACAGAATCTGAACTTCATCAATTCATTCATGAGATGAGTCAATCTCGGATAGCCCTCGTTCAAATCGTACTTCGCAGTTTCGTTTCCTTGTTATCATCCTCTTATTACTCCATTCCAAGCACTTGGCTTGAGATTTCCTATCCTGGAATGATTTCTTTTGAGGGGCTCTATGAATAGGAACCCATGGAGTCGCCGCAACCAGTGGTCCATTGTCGATGCTCGAAGCGCCTCACAGGCAAGTCTAGATTTCGATATTGTTGTAATTGGCAGTGGCGCTGGCGGTGCTACCGCTTCAGCTGCTTTGAGTCAGCATGGGTTTAGAGTCGCTATCATCGAAGATGGTGATCTTGTTACTGCAAAGAATTTTGCCAAGTCAGAGCAAGAGGCTTATGGTCTCTATCAGGATCGCGGGAGTCGATTTACCCAAGACAAAACCATAGGAATTCTCCAGGGTCGGTCCGTTGGTGGCTCTACAACAGTCAATTGGACATCTAGTTTTCGCACACCTGTAGATACTCTACAGTTCTGGCAAGATCAATATGCCGTCGAATGGAGCAAAGACGAGCTGATTCCTCACTTTCAAAAGCATGAAGCCGATCTTAATATTCACCGGTGGGAAGGGTTGCCAAACCCCAATAACTCGGTACTGGAGCGTGGGCTTAAAAACTTAGGCTTGGATGCCCAACGAATCCCTCGCAATGTATCAGGCTGCCACAATCTCGGCTACTGCGGCCAGGGATGCCCTGTCAACGCTAAGCTTTCGATGGTGATAACCCGTATTCCAGAAGCACTAGATCATGGTGCAACCCTGATACACAACTGCTTTGTTCATCGGCTTCAATGGTACAAGAACAGAGTCACCGAACTTCATTGCCAAGCTAGTGAGGGCCCCGGGAAGCGAAGCGGCCAGGTTTTAAAGATCAAAGCCAAGCACTTCATTCTAGCTGCCGGTTCCATCGGTAGCCCTGGGATCCTACTTCGATCTCATGTCCCAGACCCTTACGATCAACTTGGCCGTCGGACAACCTTACACCCGGTATTGATTTCCGGTGCTTTGTTTAAGGAATCTATAACAGGTTGGCATGGAGCGCCCCAGTCGGTGTACTCAGACCAATTTCTGCGGCCTAAGAACCCTAAAAAGCTTGGATACAAGCTAGAGGTCTCACCGATGTTCCCTATGCTCATGGCTGGCATCTTGCCTAGCCTCGGTTATGAACATCGTGCGATCATGACTCGCTTTGAGCGGGCCGGCAATATCATCGCCCTCTTGCGGGATGGTTATCACGATGAAGCCCCTGGAGGTCGCGTTGTGCTGGATGACAATGGTCGAGCAGTATTGTCATACCCATGGACTGATGCTCTTGCTGACGGAGCCCGTCGCGCACTGCTTACAATGGCCGAGATTCAATTGGCAGCCGGTGCCGATGAAATCATTCCGTTTCATTGTGATGGCAGCCGGACCAAGTCGTTCTCCAAAGCCACGGCTATGATAGCTCAACTCACCATGAAACCACCGTTCTTGAAAGTCATGAGCGCTCATGTGATGGGAGGTTGTTCCATGGGTAAGCCAGAACAAGGGGTTGTCGATTCCTGGGGTCGGCATCACCACCTTCATAACCTCAATGTGCTCGATGGCTCTATATTCCCCAGTTCCTTAGGGGTTAATCCACAACTGAGTATCTATGGAATAACTTCGCTTCTCACGGAACACCTCGTACAAGAGCTAGACCGGGAATCGAAACAAAAGGTTCACTAACGAACTGAAGCTGAGAGATCCTGCCGTCGCAGTGCCTCGCGAACCGGCCTAGCGCTACCCTGTTCCCCTTGAAGGGTTATGCTAGACATTATGTTTAGCTTGGCAGAATGAAACGATATTTTTTCAATATCCGCAAAAATTCCTTTGGCCAGCCTTAGAAAAAAATACAATATTTCAAAATTATCACTAATTTTTAAAAAGCCGTCTCCGAGGAATTCCTCACTTACAGATTGTACGTAGAGGAAGTAAATGGATTCAAAAGACAAAATATCGCTCGAGTTCACCGAGGACATGCACGGTTTTTATATCAAGCCACAGGCCCAAGATATTCCATACGATGATCTTGGCACCTACCAGTTCGCCTATCAAGAAGGAGAGAAGTCTCAGGCAGCCCTAAAGTTTCGTTTGACGATCGCTATAGACGATATCGATCAGTTTGTTAAAGACCCGAAACTTAGAGCCAAAGCTACTGGCTATGTGGAGTGTGATGAGCTAGGTGGCCGTTGCGCAGTGGAAAAAGGAACGTTCAACCTCTTTGTCAGAAGCTTGAACGAACGAGAGCGAGATATTGTCAAAGAGATGCACTACACTCTATACTTCTATGATTCGAATCGAAAGCCATACACTTTCTACGGCTTCAAAGCTATCAAGGAAGGAGAGATGACTGAGGGCTGGGATGAAACGACCACCCTCTACACTAGGGTTTGGCAAGGGCATAGCGAAACTCCATCAGTAGTCTTTGCCTATGGAGTATTGCGACTAACTGCCTCTGACTTCGCGAGGCAAATGACGACGTTTAAAAGCTCGGGAAAAACCTTCTCTGATCGCGCCCATGCCATGCTCCGCTTCGCTGAGGTATTTGCCGGCAATTTATGGGACGCTTACGAGCCCAAGCTCTTCGAATCTGAGCCTGAAGTCTGGAAACGCCATCTCATCACAGTAAATAGCGATGAAGGGGTCAAGGATGCCGAACGGAACATCTATGAGTTTGCAACAGAGGATAACCTCCAGCTCCGACTGACTCGTTTCAAGCGAAGTAAGTCTAAAGATGTTGTGATGCTTATTCACGGCCTTACTACATCTACAGATATGTATGTGATGCCAGAGCACTACAACATCACTCAGTATCTACTGGATCATGGCTTTGAGGATGTCTGGAGCTTTGATTGGCGTGGCTCCCGACGCTTTCCCTATAACTTAAAACCTCATCGTTACACCATCGACCACATTGCCTTGTTTGATATGCCTGCTGCTCTGAATAAAATGCGCGAGGTCCTGGGCCCAAGTGTTAACATCCACGTTGTTTGCCATTGCGTCGGCTCCATCGGCTTCATGTGCTCTCTGGCAGCCAAAAAGATCTCTGGGATTAAGTCGATTGTTTCGAACAGTGTGTCCCTAAAGCCCATGATCAGCACCTATGGTAAATTTAAAATTGCTTTAGCACCTGGTTTTGTTGAATACATTCTACGCTACGCATACCTAACACCAGACTTTGCTTACTTACCGGGCCCGGCCCAAGGGAAACTCCTGAGCAAACTGGTGAGTCTTTTCCATCGTGAATGCCAGGAACCTTCCTGCCACATGATCAGCTTCATGTGGGGCACAGGTGCTCCCGCTGCCTATGTACACAAGAATATTTCGCCAGTGACCCATCGCCGCCTGACAGACCTATTCGGTGGAACAAGCGTTAACTACCATCGGCATATTCGTAAAATGGTATTTTCCGGTGCAGCGGTTCCCATGGTGGATCTACAAGATCCTCGCTTCGATCTACCGGAAAACTACCTTGAAGCTGCCGCAAAGGGTCTACCGCCAACTTTTTTGATCTCAGGTACAGAAAATAAGGTTTTCCCGGGCTCCAACAAAGCGACCTACGAAGCTTTGAAAGAGCTAAACCCACAGCTACCAATCCAGTTCAAGGGCTTCCCTGGATATGGTCACCAAGATATTTACATGGGTCGTAAATGCGCTGAAGAAATTTTTCCGAGCATTCTTGAATTTCTCAATCAGCAGAAGGGGTGATACCGATGAAAAAGTTTGAAGCGATTGTTATCGGTAGTGGTTTTGGTGGCGGAATTACAGCATGTCGCCTATCGAAAAAATGGCCCGGCCAGGTCATGGTTATTGAGCGGGGCAAACGCTATCCACTGGGCTCTTTTCCCCGCAAACCAAAGGATATTTCGGAAAACTTTTTCAATCTACCCGATGAGAAGGTCAAGCGCCCCGATCATGTACCCCAGGGTGTTATGACCGGGATGTACGATGTTCGATCATTCGAACACATGGACGTGGTAACTGGCGCCGGTCTAGGTGGTGGTTCTTTGATCTACGCCAATGTCTTCATGGAGCCTCCCGAAGAAATATTCGATGAGCGCTGGGCGCCTAATATTAAGCGTCAAGCTCTGGAACCATACTATCGAGCCGCAAAAGCTGTCCTTGGCTCGCGCCCCATTCCAGAGGACAGCGATCCTCGCCGTAAAGTGATTCGCACCGAGTATTTCAAGAAGACTGCTGAAGCTATGGGTCGCGAGTCTGAGCTAGTGGATCTCAATGTCTTTTTTGGCAACGACTTGGAGAAGCCGACCCCAATTGGGGAACAAGAATTAAATCGTTTCGGCAAGTTGCAGACCTCATGCACCTACTGCGCCGAGTGTTGCATGGGCTGCAATTACCAATCTAAAAACAGCGTCGATATGAATTATCTTCACGTTGCCGAAACTAAGTATAACGCTGAGATCTTGCTCGAACACAAGGCCGTTAAGTTTATTCCCATCGACGAAAATGGCAGAGAATCTGTCGAGGCTAGTGGTGAACATGGTTTTATCGTTCACGTTCGGGATCTAAAATCGTTTAAGACGAAGGTATTCCAATGCAATCGTCTGATTCTAGCCGCAGGTACATTAGGTACAAACGAGCTGCTTCTACGGGCTAAGTACGAATTCAAGACCATGCCCCGTATCAGCTCTCATCTTGGAGAAGGTTTTTCGGGAAACGGTGATTTCCTCTCCTTCGTCGGTGAATCTTCAGAACCCGCTGACCCGAACTATGGTCCTGTGATCACCCAAAGAGTTGACTACAACCTCTTCAAAAACTTCGACAAGGATCGCGCCTTTATTCTGGAAGACGCATCTTATCCATCGCTGTTAGCATGGTTTGCCGAAGGGCAGAAACCCTTTGTTTTTAAAGTCTCAGCGATCCGTGATACCATTCGTGGCTACTGGCATCGCTTCCTAGGTCATCGCAATCTAACCAAGGTTGCTAGCCTGCTGCACCGTTTCTTACGTCATGATATCTCTTGGAATACGAGCATCCATCTTTGCATGGGTCTCGACAAGAGCAATGGCAAGGTCTCACTAGATAGACAGAGCCGCCTTGATCTAAATTGGCCTCAAAAAGATAGCATGAGTCTTTACGAAGCCATTCTTGATTCAGTTGATAGTTTCAAAAAGAAGGTTCGAGCTAAGTTTTGGTTTCCTCTACCGACTTGGCATCTAAAGCGAAATATTACGGTACACCCACTAGGTGGAGCAGCTCTTGGAGAAAACCCCAATAAAGCCGTCACTAAGGTAGACGATAGTCACTTCGGTGAGCTTCACAACTATCAAAATATCTATGTTGCTGACGGAGCGCTATTTCCAAGTGCAGTGGGCGCAAATCCAAGTGCGACGATTTCTGCTCTTGCTGAAAAAGTGTCTCATGGCATCACCGGCGAACAACCTAGCACTGATTTGTAAAGGATGTGGATACATGCAGATAGATTTTCATCACGGAGTGACTTATATTCTTGCACGCCTTGCAGGTTTTTCCCGCGAACAAGCTCAGATCATAGCGCATAGTGCTCAATACGTTGATGATGCAACCAAAGAAGGGGTTGTCAAGTTTGACAACTATTCTATGTTTCGCTGTATTGCCTCGGCTCATAAAGCGGTCGATTACCGAAATTTCGAGGCTTTGAAGAATCACCTGGTATGGATTCCCTTTCACTTTCTTCCTGGCAATCAAGTTTCCGGCTACAAAGGAGTGCCCGAGTTTGTCGAACGTATTATCTGTCGCCCGAATAGCGAGGTAGCTCAGGCTATGGTTGCGAAATGCATTCGCGACCGCAGCCACAAGCACAGCATCTACCGCCTTGGTATTACAATGCATGTCTTCGCTGATACCTGGGCTCACCAAGGCTTTGCAGGCATCTCTCATCCTGTAAACATTGTCAATAATATCCTCAACTGGCGAGGAGAAATCGACTACGACCTCAATGATCGGGTGGATGACTTCTATAATCGTCCATACTGGAAAGCTTTGGTCAACAAGTTTAAATCCGTTTTTCTAAAAGAAGTTGCCCCTTTGGGTCATGGCACCGTTCTAAGTTACCCAGATCGCCCCTATCTGAAGTGGAAATACGAAGATTTTCGTGGCCATGTAGTGGAAAGAAACAATCCAGAAACCTACATGGATGCCGTTGTTCACCTTCACAAAGCCATGGGTCGGTTCCTTAATGGCGATCATCGCCACGAACCACCACCAATGAAAGATCATGACCTTGCAACCATCAAAGAAATGATCGAGGGCACGACAGATGATGATGGAGAAATTAGACACCAAAAGTGGCTCCAGGCAATCGCTGACGGAAAATTTTCCTTTGGAGCAGAGTCTGTGGTATATGTCCCGACTGGTGCCGGTTCTTGGCGTCACAGGGCCCTAGGTACCGAGATCGAAGATCTTACAGAGCAATTGTTCATCTATAGCCAAGAATTTCTCGATAGCGACTGGAAGCTCTTTCACGATGCTATTAGCAACCATCGCCATGTGATTCTTCATGAGCTACTTCCTGAGTTTGGCCTCTCCGCAGCATAGTGGTAGAATAGGAGCCGTAATCCAAAATTACTCCGTTGCTGTGTGATTCACAAGGAGCTCGGGAATGCCATCGTTTGAAACTAGTATCACAATCAATGCCCAGCCAGATAAAGTTTGGAGCGTGCTGACTGATTTTGCGGCCTATAAAAGTTGGAACCCCTTCTTTCTCGATATGGGCCGCCTTAAGTATGAAGAGCCAAGTGAAGGTGTGCGCTTCCTAGAGATCATCCGTATGCCCCCTGGAGTGCCCGGAATCTTCCCTATGGAGATCACCAAACTGATGAAGGACACCACCCTTGAGTTTACGATGCCATATGATGTTCTAGAACCCTTGATTTGGGATAGCCATCTGTTTCGTCTCGCACTAACAGATGAAGGCGGCACAGTTTTCACCCATGTCTACGACTACTCAGGAATTTGCTTTCGGCTTGCCATGTGTCTACCAGCTATGGAAGGAGCTGTTAAAGACATTCACCAAAGAATGAATGAAGAGCTGAAGCACCGCGTTGAGTCTCATTGAACAGATGTCGAATCTAAGACGCTTTTTGTAGCTCTGGATTTTCTGTAGCTTCTGTGAGTGTTACCTCGATACAGGTTCCATGCTCGGAGTCCCCTTCCCGCGCCTCCTTACTTGTGATTTCCACCTCACCACCGTACTTATCCACAAAGTACTTGGCTAAGGGCATACCAAAACCAGTTCCAGCTTCTTGATTTGTTCCTCTTCGCGAGGTTTTCTTATTTTCGGAAAAAACACTATCCAAGATATCTGGGGGCATGCCAATACCCTCGTCCTTAACCCGAATCACAGGCTTACCATCTCTGAAGAAAGCTTCGATCCAAACATGGCAACCAGAATCTGAAAATTTAATGGCATTGGAAACAAAGTTATTGACAACATCATGGGCTAGCGATGTTTCATCAGCCATGACCTTAAATGCAGGTCGCTTGCCTTTGTCGATGGAGAATACCAATTGCACTCCTTTCGACCGAGCCTTATGCTCAAGATTAAATTCAACTTCTTTGAATACCACAGCAACGTCAACAGGTTCTAGAACTAGTTCTTGCTTACCAACTTTGATGGCCTGCATGCGCCTAACTTGATTGATAATGGCTTCGATAGACTTACTGGCTCGCCCAACTCGGTCCCAAGCCTTGCTCTGTTTTTCCTGGTCATCTTTAAAGCGAGATGCCACACGATGGGAACCTGAAATCACGCTCAAAGGATTAGCAATATCGTGACAAACAACTTGAACTAGAGTCCGTAAGCTATCCGTCTCACGAGTCGCAATTTCTTTTTGAAACTGATCTTCCTTCATCTGGTTAAACTGGAATGATAATGCGATGGCGGTCATGGTCATTTCTACGATGTTGCCAAAAATTGGCGCGAAGGCCACAAAATAGTTCTTAGGAAGGCTACCAACGTTACCCATAATCCAAACAATCAGGCAGCCTGCAAATAGCCCCCAACCGCTCAGGTAAAGCCCAGCGGACTTATTACCATTGCGAAAACCATGAAACCCTACGCTAATGACATAAAGCATCGAGAAAAACTGTGACATCATCACCAGCGAACCCGCTAATGGTCCGGGCATAACTATGGATAGAAGAAAGACACCTGTAACGACGAGCCCGAGAACAGCACCGAGGTAGAAGAGTTTCGGATATAGCTGTCTCACTTGAATGAACGAAATCCCATAGATAATCGATAATGGTGGAGAGGAGGCCAGAAATATCACTGCGTGTTCATGACCTAGAAAGCTGAATCCCCACATTTCCAAGAAACCGCTGTAGACAATATCTGAAATCGTGATCGATATTCCAAATAGCGAATAGTAGAGGAAGTTTCGATCCCGTAAGGATACGTAGAAGAATATCGAGTAGATGATCAGGCTAAACATTGAGCCTATATAGAAGAAATGCGTGATATCTGCGATTTGATGCTGAAAGAAATAGGTATCTCTCGTAGAGGATTGAAGGACGAGACTAACGCTCAGATCACTTCGAACTTGGAAGTAATAGCGCTTGGTAGCCCCCTTGGGTATCTCATCCTGAAATAGATTAAGACGGGTTGATTCAACCCGGTCTTCAATGGGAACAGAAGCACCCCCCAACCAAACCTGTTGCACCTGCCCATCCTGGACGTGGTACATATTGAAGGTTGAGATTTCAGGCCTGATACTTCCCAGGTATCGTACTTGATCCTTATCGCTACGATTGTGGACATCCACATAGACCCAAACCGTGGACCTAGTGAAGCCATAGCTTCGCTTTGGATTGTCTTTAAAAGCTTTAAACTGGGAATGGATCTTAGGGTCTAAAATATCATCTATTTCAAGACTACCGTTGGTATCTTCAAACACAAAGGCCCGAGGCAATAGATCGACGCTTGCTTGTTTTGCAAGAGCATCTACTGGTAGAACGAAGCTAGCCAATAGCCAGAATAGTAGTTTTGTTCGAAACGACTTCAAATCGAATACAATCACTTTAGGTTACATTTTCCTGATCATGATTATCGGCAACTATTTAAAAATATTGAGGAGTCAAATTTTTAATTAGGCTCGAAGCACCCTATCATAGCTAGTCGATTTCTGTTACATATTAACTGAGACCGGTGAATTTTTCCATTCATCAATTAATTCACATTATGACTGGTATTCAATAATCTTATGATTTTTTTGCGAAACCTAGTGAGAAGCCTACATAATGGTCACTACCAACCTGAAATTCTCGTCAGTGACGCTTTAGTTTGACGAGAAGATCAACAATGATCTCGACGTGTGTCGTCATAGATGCCATGGAGATGTATTGTTGTGGTGAATTTGATAGAGGTCCAGCACCAGGTCGATAGAAGCCTAACCAATTATAGTCTCTCGGCAGGTCTGGCCCATGTCTGGCAGGAAAGCGAATCCGCGCCCTTTCGATGTTAGCTCCGAGGGGTTCCAATAGGTTTTGAACCCGTTCCCAGTGCCGCCGCGTTAAGGCTTGAGTTAGCGGTATTCCTACATACCCTGCTAAGTTTCCCCGCCTTTTGCGAGTGATTAAGCAATAGAATCCCAGGTACTGCCAGAAAATCTCATCCGCTTCGTTCTCCCATGGCCCCGTTGGCCAGGTACAACGTTGCAGCAGGGGGTTGCGGAAGCTCCAGATAAGGTCAGTGTCGTCATCCTTCGGATGCAAAGACTGATCGCGATACTCCTGAATACGATGCAAGACTGAGCTAAGCTCATCTTTAATATGATCATCAATGCCATCAAGAAAATCACGGGCCTCGCGACCCGACATCATGTGATCGACGATCTCGAGCCCGAATAGCAGGTCATGCAGCTCGCCCACCAGAGGCCTCCCTATGAATAATTATAGTAAGTCGATATATATAGCGCTATCATATGAAATATTTTCAATCAACTTAGTCATGTTAGCACTCCGATTGGCATCCGAAAATCTCCCTGCAATTCGCTATTTTTGAAGAGACATTGAACTTTCTTAAACCCTAGACTCTCGCTATAGTGAACATACACTGCATGCGGAGCTTGACGATGAGCCTTCAGACCCTACACCGGAAACTTAACTCGGGGCCTAGCGCCTTTTTTAATATCTACGCGATTTTCGCGGGATTTATCACTTACTTTGCTATGTATGGATTTCGAAAACCGTTCTCAGTAGGACGTTTCGACGAGACTATCAGCTTCCTGGGTCTATTCGATTTGGATCTAAAGATACTCTTTGTATTTTCTCAGGTGATAGGCTACACCATTTCGAAGTTTATGGGGATCAAAATTGTTTCCGAAGCTCTTCGGAGCAAACGCATTGTGATGATCCTCACATTCATATTAATTGCCGAGTCTGCGCTCATCATGTTTCCCCTCTTACCGCGATCCTATCAAGCCTTGGCATTGCTTCTCAACGGCTTGCCCTTGGGAATGATATGGGGACTGGTCTTCTCCTTTCTGGAAGGACGGCGGAGCACGGAGCTACTGGCAGCAGGACTTTCAACGTCCTATATCGTAGCTAGTGGAGCCGTCAAGTCTGTTGGCAAATGGGTACTGCTGCAAGGTATCAGCGAGTATTGGATGCCTGCGATTACCGGGCTTATCTTCTTCCCAATGCTCTGCTTCGGCCTATGGATGCTGTCGCAAATTCCCGACCCAAACCAAGATGATGAGACCTTGCGAACTAAAAGGGCTCCCATGGATGCTGCTGCACGAAAACAATTCTTCTTACTCTATGCTCCAGGCCTTATGGCTTTAACTTTATTTTATATGCTGCTGACTGCCTACCGTGATATCCGCGATAACTTCTCCAGAGAGATTTTTGATGAGCTGGGCTATCAAGATAGCTCTTTAATCTTTACTAGCAGCGAAGTTCCCATAGCCTTCTTAGTCATGCTCAGCCTCGCGGCGATCATGTATATCAAAAACAATCGTAAAGCAGTTACTGCAATTCACGGCCTCCTGGTAGGAGGCTCGGCTCTGATTGGTTTGATAACCTTAGCCTTTCAACTAGACCTTATTTCACCAATCGTATGGATGATAGGTATCGGCTTGGGGCTCTACCTAGGCTATGTCCCTTTCGGATCAGTGATATTCGATCGAATCATCGCAGAAACACGGTTTGTAGGAACCGCGGCTTTTATGATCTATGTGACCGACGCCTTTGGTTACCTCGGTAGTGTTTCCATCATGTTCTACAAGAATTTTTCCGGCCAAGAAATTACCTGGCTTCAGTTCTTCACTCAGTTTAGCTATGTAACGAGTATCGCCTGCACTCTTGGCTTTGGATACTCAATGCTCTATTTTTACAGGCAACACCAGAAACCACCAACAGGTGGGGAGTCGAAATTAATTTAAAGGGAGATTTTCATGGATACCGAAACCATTGGTAAGAAACTCGTTGAGTATTGTAATAGCGGTCGGGAAATGGATGGTCTGAGCGAGCTATACCATCCAGATGCTGTTAGCGTCGAGGCTCGTGCAGGAGAGGGGCGTGAAGCCCATGGCTTAGATCAGATCAAGGCCAAACACGAATGGTGGAAAGATAATATGGAAGTCCACAGCCAAGAAGCCAAGGGGCCATTTCCATTGGACGATCGTTTCGCCGTGGTTTTTACCGCGGATATCACAGAAAAAGCTAGCCAGCAGCGCATGAAAATGGAAGAAGTCGGTCTCTATACAGTTCGTGAAGGAAAAATCGTTAAAGAAGAGTTTATGTATACCATGTAAATTAAATCAGCCCCCCGAAACGGGGGCCTTCGATCTATCAGTTCAAGCGAATGCTCTCTCCAAGGTCTAGGAATACATCAGACATCTGAAACCCTGAATAGGAAAAAAGATCGCGCTGGTATACGTTATCCCGTGCGAAAGGGCTAAAGGCAGAGAACTTTAACACCCCTTCCAGCGCTTCAAATTCGTTGCCTGAGTACACATCGTAATCTAGACTTAAGTTATCACCATTCTGAACTAGAGCTAGGCTAGCAACATTGTTCAGGCGATCGTTAACAAGCAGAACGCTGCCATCCAACTGAGCCACCAAGAATGGTGTTGATACAAGGGCTTCAGCGTAAGCATCTAAGTTGAGGCTTGGCGTTGCCGATGCTGTCGCCGCGAGTCCTGTGACATCTGCACTCGCTTCAAGAGATACCACGCCATTGACCCGGTAACTCAACGGCAAGCTGACGGGACCATAGGAAAGTGTGTAAGTGTCGGCATGATCTAGAATAAAGGAAGGAGCGATTGCAGCTTCAACCTGAGCATCAGTTGATAAGTCCAAGCCATCAAGCTCATACCCTAAGACAGACAAGTCGCTTTTGAGCCACTTCTTATTGTCACGATCGAGGCCTGTTGCTAAAGCTGCTTCAGCAAGCTTGATCTTGCCTCCAAATACAATCGCATCGGCTCTTGTTAGTGCACCAAAGCTGGCATGGGCACAATCGGCGTTGATTTCGGCTTGGGCTGTAAGACCGATAGCCCATTGCTCATCACCAGCGCTTACATTGTAAGGCCAAACTTTTTCTAGACTTGCCGTGCAGTCTGCCGCCAAGGCTGAACCTGCTAAACTCATTCCTGACAACACAATTGCGAGAGATCTCATACCCGTTACTCCTATGGTTTTCCTGAGCGTCTAGAGGCTGTCAGAAAAATCCAATTCTTCTTATCTCTTTAATCCCTCTTTAGTGGACTAAACCCCAGTATTGACCTGTTCCAAAGGCCTTCCTGTGGACTTTGCAGACAGCCTCTTATGAAAAATTGATATTCCAAATTGTGAAATAGCATAAGATCTCTGACTTACAAAATAAATTTTATGATTTTGTGATAATAATTAAAGGATTTTTAACCGACGGGATTGTCAGCTCCTTGCAAATCTGAAGTTGCAAATGGGCGCCAATTTAACGGGAAAAACCCAGGCAGCTCCTAGGCTGCCGGAGTTTATAGAGATAGGACGGCACGTTGATATTTCAATACCCTTGCTTTTTAGTAGCCACCGCATAGCTCATCATTGGCAGTGAAAAACGTAACCTGAGACACGTCGTAGCTCACGGGATCATGAACCTTGAGTCCAAAGCGAGATACGCTGATAACTTTGTTGTCATGTACAAACATTCTGTTGATATCGAGGCTATCACCTCCTTGCGTCCACCACCTCCCCCGACTGTTGGCTGCACATTTCGAAGTGATCAAGTCATCGTGGGAGATGCGGGCCTTTTCTACCAATAGGCCAGCTTCGATTCCAAAAACGATCGCCCCACTAAAGGTCAGCTCCTGGCCATACTCTCTGGGACTATTGTTGGTGTCCGCGTAGCCAAGAGTTGTCATTGGCACGGCAAAGCTTTGGTCTTCAGCATTGAAGAAAAAAGCATGGTGATTCCCGGTCACATCAGAGAAACTCCCACGATCACCAAACACCTTGCGATCAGTGGGCACGCTTTTGCCTGTGGATATATCGAACAGCGATACCTTAATCCCCTGAAAGAGCGAGAAGCTTCCTTGATCGATCGCTTCGAATCCGACGCCCACGAGATACTGTTCTCCTATAGGATGCATGTACATAGAAAATCCTGGAATCTCCAGAGCATCTTCCACTCGCGGCGCCAATCGATCAGCTAGGTTGATGGTATACAACGGATCTGTTTTTTCAAAAGTCACAATATAGGCTTTATCATCGATATAGCGAACGGCTCGAATGTCTTCCCGAGGCTTTCCAAAGTTAATGACTGAGCCTAGAATCTTATGCACTCCGTCTTCTGCCTTTAAAAGCCATAGATGGTTTTGCCCCACTTCTAGGTTTTGGCTTACATTAATCTCTGACCCTTCAGGAACTTCAAGAGGTCCCCAAGTTCCCGTTGCGACGCTGATAGTGCCATCACTAAGCTCCTTGAAAGACCACTGTCCTTTAGGGATATAGCCATTTAGAATCGCTCTGCCCTTGGGACTAAGCGCCCCCGTATTTGAATCATATGATATTTCAGTAATTGGCGTTTGCATCAATCGCGAACGAGCCCAATACAAGTATGGTGTCATAGAATTGTAGCCATGGAGAATGATACTGCTTGGACCCATGTATATATCATTGGCCAGTGCCCCTGTCGCCATCACTTCTTGCACAGGGATAGCGCCGACAGTCTGATTGACTCCAATACTAGCAAGCCGAGTTATTGCCCCCGGCCAATCATTTGCTGGAGACTTCAATACCTGCTCACAGGGAACTCCGCGAAATGTCCCATCAGCAAACTGCTCTGAAACCAGTTCCCAATGCTGCCACCAGCTCCTTTCCGGATCATACTCAATAGTCACTGCAACATTATCTTGTGTTGCTAAAAACAAAAACCCATTCTTATAACGACTGTCGATCAAACTGCCCTGTGTTCGACGTTCCAGAATCCTAGTAGGAACTTCCCCTGCCGTCGTTTCAAAGACTTCGACAATTACATCTTCTTGGCTTTGACTAATGACGGTGAGTCGTTGGTCGTGAGCAAACATCGATCGATTGGTGATTGCATTCATCGCTCTCCAATAGTAATCGGTATTAGAATCGTCACCAGCCACACTGATTTGCCCAATGACTGCGAGGCTATTCCGATCTATGACTTCAATTTTATTCTGCCGGAGAACATAGATATGAAAGGCATTTCGCTTAACAAAGTCTGCCTCATCAATACCTTGCTCTTGAACATTGGTGATAGAATCTTCGTTGGTACTCACTTCTGAGACGTCTTCCTCCACCTGCGATGATTGGCTTGCCTGGCTGCCAGAGCTACTCGTCTCACCTGTCTCCCACCAAGGGACAAACTCATCATAGTAACGATTTACATTGTCGAGCCGTTGCTCGAGATCTTGCTGTAACGATTCACAGGAATCGTAGGTTTCGATACGAGATTGAAACTCAGTGACCAGTGTAAACGTGGAGTAGCCACCCCCACTGGAATATGGTTCGCGATCACCCCTATCTATGGAACTATTAAATGGATCTTTGATGTTGCACGAACTTAGTAGCCCTAAAAAGATCAATATAGAAACTGTCGATTTCAAGGTCCCCTCCCACTTGCTAGTTTTGCTGTTGATACCAGCTTCTCGGTGCTTTTCACTCCGTTGGCGACAGCAAACAGAAGATTCCTGTATTCCAGTGTATTCCTACAAGACGATATTCTGTATACAGGCAAGCTATATAAACCAATCATTCTAGATATTTAAGAAATCTCTAAGGTTTTAGCCGTAAAATGCCGAATACGGATATAACTTCAGCATGGGGACCTCGATGAATAAGATCTATGGTTACACAGACTATAGAAAATACCTCGAAGATTACTACGACTTTAAGAAGTCGCAGGGAAAAGGCTTTAGCTTCCGACAGTTTTCGCGGAAGTGCGGCTTTTCGTCACCTAACTTTATCAAGCTTGTCATCGAAGGTCAGCGCAACCTAAGCCCCGATTCAGTGGAAAAAGTCGTGAAAGGCTTGGATATTACTGGATCAGAGCTTGAGTACTTTCGAATCCTCGTAAAACTTAACCAAGAGAATAAGAATGAGATCAAAGCGATCTACTTTGACCAACTGAAGAAGATCACACCTTATGAGAAACGTCGGCAGCTAGATACTGAGTCGGTAGAGTACCTATCTCATTGGATATACCCTGTTCTGAGGGAAATGGCAGCTCAGGCTGATTTTCGCGATGACCCCTACTGGATCTCACGGCGTTTGACAGGCCGTGCAACAGTTAAAGATATCCGAAAGGCCTTACAGTTTCTTATTCATCATGGCTTTATCATCAAGAACGAGGACGGGTATACAACACCAGACAAGATCGTTTTATCTAGCGATGAAATCCGTAATCTAGCTGTTAGGCAGTATCACCGCACGATCCTCCGGCAGGCCCAAGAGGCATTGGATGACCTTGAAGTATCAGACCGAGAATTTGGTGCACTCATCATTACGTTACCTGAGTCATCCTTAGGGGAGCTCAAAGATAAGTTAAAGCAATTCCGCAAGGACATCCATGAGTGGGCGATGGCACAGAATGATAGTCCGGCCCAAGACGAACAAGTCATACAATATAACTTCCAGATGTTTCCTCAAAGTAGAAAGGCAGCCAAGTCGTGAACGTAGCCACAGTCATAAACATTCCTTTCTACTTGATTTTTGGTTTGCTAATCAGTTCCTGCGGAACCGAAATAGGCAACGGACTAAGACCCGAAAAGCAAGCTACAACCGCTAGCTCACCAGATCCAGAAGCCGTTGAGGAAGGGGCATCAGCCCCAGACATGGATGTTCCTAGTTCTGATGACA
Source organism: Pseudobacteriovorax antillogorgiicola (assembly GCF_900177345.1). Lineage (NCBI taxonomy): Bacteria > Pseudomonadati > Bdellovibrionota > Oligoflexia > Oligoflexales > Pseudobacteriovoracaceae > Pseudobacteriovorax > Pseudobacteriovorax antillogorgiicola. The sequence continues at coordinate 37,461 of NZ_FWZT01000016.1, read as the reverse complement.
TTCCGGACACGGCAATCTCAGACCTCGTGCTCCTCGCCAACACCTGTGCGAGCCCCGTTAGCCGCGGCATGCTTGGAACCTATACTAGCAGTAACAATCAGAGGCTCAGCGTAACATTGGTGGATGCAGGCTATCTTTTGCAGGATGAAAACAACAGCCAAGTCACGATTGAACTGGACACCACCACTAGCGATGCCTTTGATATCACCTGGGTCGATGCTGAAACTCCGAGCTTTATCTGTACCCAAGTTGAAGCCGGTGATGAGAGTAACACTAGCTATGAAATTACCTACGAAGCTACTACAACGAGTTATGAGTTCAGCTGGACAGAGAGCAACTCTCAGATCACCTCAGTAATGATCAATGGCCGTCAATATACTCAGGAGCCTTAGGATGCTGTGAAATTCACTTTTAACTCGCACCCAGAAAATATGCGAAAGGCAAGAAAACTTCCTTAATATGTGAGGTGTTCCAGGCTGAGGCTTTTGTTCCTCAGCAAATTACCAGATTATTACGCACTCGATCCCTTTAATTTCATGTCCAAAATCAATCTCTCCAGCCTGCCCCTTGAGACTAAACTGAACCAATCCGAAGAGAGATCAAACACGCTTGAAAGACAAGATAGAGGACCCTATATGAGACGTAATATTTTGCCCTTTGGCATTTTCCTATTTTTGCTCACCATTCTAGGAGCCTGTGACGGCTCAGGTTTCATCGGTCAAGACGACAATAGAACTGGAGATGCCAATGGACCCTCGGAAGATGCCATCGCTAACACTGATCCACAGAATACAAACGTTGAAGGTCCTGATGTCGCAGAGCTTGATCTTGAGATCGAACTTGGTCCAGAGACAGAAATAATAGACATCAATGAGGACGAACTTGCCGCCAAGTGCGAAGGCGACGACGATGACGATGACGATGAAGGGGCTACCGGCATCCGCTTGAACTCAAACGGTGGGACTGAGTCCTATACTGTAAACACTGATCAGTCCATCATGATCAATGGTAATCAGAACCAGGTGGATGTTAATCTTGAGGCCGGTGCTCAAATAAGCAAGCTCTGTGTATGGATCACGGGCAACAACGATACCCTCATGGTAAACTCAGCAGCAAAGGTAGCTGACCTATATCTAGGAGTCGAAGGCAACACGAGCACTATCTTGCTTAAATTGATTTCCGGCTCAGAAATCGGAACTGTTTATCGCTATGTAGATGGCAACAACTCAAGTATTACAGCGACACAGTAAGCCAATCCATCATCGGGCAATAAAAGACGAAAAACCCTAACACATATCGCGCTAGGGGTTTTCTGATTGATTTTTATTATTTTATCTTACTGAGCTTGGTTTCTTTGATCAAGCTTAGACCAGATCTGGTCTTCCACTTCCCGAATCGATTCACAGATGCGGTCACCATCGCTGAACCTTGCTTCGCAAGCTGTTTGAACATCTGCCATACCCGCACCTGACATATCAAGCTCGTAAACCGATGACACAGCTTGAGTACAGACCGATGAGTCAGTAATGGAAGTAGGCGCCTCTGGCGTTGTTTGGCTCAAGATACTATCTGTGGAGAAGTCGATAGCTTCAAGCGCTGTGCTAAGATCAGTCTCCGTTGCAGTCGCGTAACGAGGGCTTTCGTTTTCGTTGTATTCAAATATGATATCATCTTCGAAGCTGAATGGATCACTTTGATTCGGGTCAGTAAAGGTACCCTGGCGAGATCCGGCACCCTCGTAGATAGCGATATCGCTCATGTTGTTACCAGTATAGGAAACGATGGCAGCACTTTTCTCATCAAATGAGAATGTTTGATTCTGGAACGTACTGTTGCCTTTGTAGCGGAACTTTGCCGTTACATTACCATCCTGCACACTCAAAGAACCATTGGATGTGAACGAGAATGAATCCGAGGAATCCGAAGACTGTATTGTCATCGTCCGAGCTGCATCGGGATCGAATGTAATCGTTCCGTCTGACTCCTGCAAGAGAGCAGCGCTCAGAGCGATGTTGTGAGCGTAGGTGATTTCTTCGCCACCGTAGTTATCGGTTCCTCCTCGGTTGCTCGTTACAGTGAGAAGTCCTTGAGTGTTATCCACCCGAATCACTTCGGTGCTACGAAGAGTGTTGGTTGTGGTGTCACAAAAGTTTAGACTCACCTGGTAAACATTGGCTTCCACATCTGTGCCCTGAATTTCGAAAATGATCTTTTCTTCACCACCTTGAAGGCCAGGTCCACCACCTGTAAGATTTAGCTGGCGATAGGCGGTTTCAGCACCCGGGGTAAAATAAGCACCCTGATCAACCTCGTCACCACTGACGTAAGAGATCAACCGATCCCCTGTTTCAGCATCAACTCGTCTCATGTAGCAGGAAGACGTGGAGGCTTCACTGAGTTCAGTGATCTGGCGAGCTGCATCCTGCATCACGTAACACTTTGCCTGGCCATCGCGGAAGTTTTGCATGTAAGTATCAAAGCTTGTCCAATCGTTACCGCTGGCGGCCGTTGTGATGTTAGTCACGAGGGTATCGATATTGTCTATCAAATACGTTTCGAGATTGTCTCCGCTGATGGTGCTGAATGCCGGCGGTGTTCCCACCACCGCATCTGCTGACCCCTGCAATGCCAGAGAACTACTGGTATTCACCAGCAAGGTACTCACATCGGGGATTGAATTTAGAGACGAAACAGAAGTAGACGCTGTGGTTTCTGTGGAGTCATCATCATCTTCTGCACCACATCCGCCCATCACGAGGGATGCACCGAGAACCAAACCGATGGATGAAGCTCGAATTCCATATTTAGAACTTAGTTTCATTTCTTAACCTTTCTAAGAATGATCTACCAAGGAAAATTCACTTCCTACTTAGAAAGCTTCGGCAAGGCAGAAATAAATTGAGGCATAATTTTTAAGCACCTGAAATTTATAGTAGCATGGGTGTACTATTTCCATTTTCGCCAAAGCTAAGGGATTCATTCCATCTCCATTTGGGATCGGAAACCCAGCTTTTTTCATAAAAAATGACGAAATGGTAAGCCTTAGGAGTTAAATTCCTGCCGCCTACCCCAGGCTATCACTCCTGCGGCGTAAGATCGCTTTGTCACAGTTTCTAATTCAACCAACACCTGAATAGAAAAAGTCACAGGTGCCGCAAGCTCGCAAGTACGCCAATATTCTGAAGAATTTGATATCACATGGCTTTTATGTGGCCTGCTGCTTGCAGTTTTGACAGCGAATGGATTGAGGAGGAAGCCATGAATCTAAGTCACGTTTTAATTGTTGCTCTTGCTATGTTCAGCAGCCAAGGGTTCGCTCACCGCAAGAATCAGTCACCAATCATCCAACGAATCAACTTCAAAGACTGCGGTGGTTTTGCCAAGGTTCGAGAGTTTCCTAATCAAGTTAAGATCGGTTTTCATAACATCAAACGCTGCCAAAAGCTCAAGATTGATGGCGTCAAGTATCATTTGAACCGAACCCACGGTAAACTCAGATCACTTCACATAAGTCTAGACAAAACTCATCATGAAAGCCAAAAGCGAATCGCACTTTTTTCCAGGCACAAGTATCACAGAGACACCGCCACCATCTGGGTCCCTGCGAAGCACAGAGCCCATCATTCCCACCATCACCCCAAGAGCAAAGTTCACCTTACTCACTCTGGAGATCGCGCTCAACTACCTGAATGCCAAGGTCAAATGAAAGTTAGAGAAACCCATCGTCACCTAGTGGTGAAGTACAAAAACCTTAGATACTGCAATCAAGTGACTTATAAGATCGGCGACCAACGTCACGTGCACTATGGGAGACACGGTAGGATAGTCTTACCGAAGCACAGTTACCAAGATCGATTTCGGATCAAAGTTGGACAACGCCACCACCAGCAAGATCTTGTTGTTATCCACAATCATAAGCATTCCAGGCATGCAACGCTTTAGCTGTCATGAGGCCTCGTAAGGCCTCATGACAGCTGGTCATAAGTTCTGGTCTATCAGCCAAACAGTTCAGAAGCCATCATGAGACTATGATGGCTTCGTTTTTTGATTGGGTCAAAAAAGAGTGGATGGTTGCAGTAAACCATCCACTAGCATTAGGAAAAAAGTACTCACAGACCAAGATCAGTCTGAGAAAGTCACTCACACAAACTGATCCTAGCTGCTCCAGGCTTTTATTGCAACTATTTGCATTACAAAACATTCTGCTTATTTTTCTTCATATGCTGCTGCTCGAAGATTTTCCATTGCAGATAGTCTAAAGCATCGGGGATCAGGCTGTGGTTTGGCTGATGGATAAACAGATAAGCTCGATCTAAACCCTTCTCCAGCCAACTGAAAATCCTCTTTATCCAAGCCCTCAATCGAGGCTCATCCGTGCCTGAATGAAAGTAACCCAGAAAGCGGATCATGACCTGTGGATAAGTCAAGCTAACATGAACCGCGTCGCGACGACCTGGTGTGTCGGTAATCACTGCCGACTTACCATAGCGATAAAGGTAATTGATTACGTCATCGCGAAGCATGCCCCCATAAAACCAGCTAGGGTGTCTAAACTCAATCGCGAGTGAAACGTCTTTCGGGAAAATCTGGAGGAATTTTTGCAAATAGGCAAACTCCTTCAGTGCCAAGCTTTCAGGAAGCTGCATAAATGGGAGGCCCAAATTTTTCCCGAATGCCTCTAGGCAATGCAAGTACTCATGCAAAAGCTTTGCATCGTAAGCTCCAAGTCGAGCGCTGATATCCTGGGGCACCTTCGGGCAGAATCTAAACTGATCTGGTACTTGACGACGCCAGTGTTTAATCTGATCGATAGATGGAAGGCTGTAAAAACTCGGGTTGAACTCAATGGCCTCATATTTCCGGCTATAGTGGTAAAGGTAGTCTCGGCTCCGCGTGCCACTAGGGTAGATTTTTGGAACCCATTCCGGGCAACCCCAGATTGGAGCGCCGATAACAAGTTCTTGTTGACCTTGCCAATCCAACCCTAGGAAGCCCTTGGTTCGGGGCTGATCCTGCGGGATGCTCCAGTCAATATCACGCAAGCTTTCAACACGGCCAAAATGCATCTAATTCTCCTCCACACACAGTCCCAAGCATCAGTTAGCATGCCTGGACTAAGAGGAAAAGAGGCAACGTCAGCTAGCTCGCTTCCACTGTGTTTCTTCTTGGGGTTGACGCGACCGCCAGTAGAACTTCCACATCTGCTGCCCCTCTTTATACAAGCGCTTCATCATGGGAATATCCGGCACCAGATAGGCCTGTCGAGGGACTTTAAAACGTGGATAGATGTCCACGTCAGAGCCTCTCGTGGGGCGAACCAGTATAGTTTCACGATCGATCGTCGGCTGATTGTCACTAATACCGCCATCAATATAGAGCCGACCCTGAAAAAATGCTGGAACTTCGTAGTAGATAGGAATGTAGCAAGAACTCAAAATTGCTTGAATCAAGTCCTGATTTGAATCGATGTCATGGCTGCTGATCATCTGGTTTTTCAAGCTTGGTAATTCAGTTGCTGAGATAAAAAGTCGATGCTCAATCTGTTGCCAGGCATCCAATGGTAGCATCTCTTCTAGCCCAGAACGAACAAACTGGGTCATGGAATGACAAGCCCCAAAGCGCCGCTTGGTAGATTCCTTGGCAAAGCGTATGACTATTTCCATAGCTTCTTCCGGGCAGAGGTTAAGACAGGCCATCGCTGCTGCCAAGGCTCCTGACGAGGCTCCTAGAAATCTAGTATTGGGACATAGGTCAGCGTTCTTAAGCTCTGCTAGCACTCCCAGGTGAAAGGGGAATAACCAAGCGCACCCCGCGAATGAGATGGAAAGATTCGTGTCTAAGGTTTTCACCTCTTCATCCTCCTTAAATATTTCAGTTCATGGGTCACCATCTAACGGAAAACCAAATGCAGCTGTCTGCTATCATCAAAAACTCAAATACCTCGGCTCCTTTAATAAGTTTAACTTCTAATCCACCGATAAGTAGATTAGGAGTCATCTAATTCAGAATCTAGGATCATCATTTGCTTGCTCTCAATACCAAAAAATGTTTTGCAGTAGTTCTAAGCTTAAGCTTTTTCCTTGCAGAATCTGCGTGGTCCCTACCAACTCAATTGATTCTAGAAAATGATGCCTACATAGAATATTTTGATTATGCAATCGTTTCTCATGACTCGCTTACCCCCAAGCAAGTGATTGAAAACCCTCAATTGATACGCCGGGTCTCATCTACAAGATTCACCCCAATCTCACTAGAAAAAGGTTACTATGACTTCTGGCTATATAGTGAGATTCAAATTCAAGCCCCTGGCCGCTACTACCTGTCGGCCCGAGCACCCATCCCAGGTGAATTTTGGTTTATTCAAGACAACAAAGTTCTGCCAAGCACAGAAATTCGTGACCGCTACCTGACTTATGGAGTGGATTTACAAGCAGGACCTGTGAAGGTCATCTTACGCGCTTTTTCCAACAACTCACCCATAACTGGCAACTTACCCCTTGTTATTATGACTGAAGCGGAAGCATCTTCAAAGCTTGGAACTGAGATGATGATCGTAGGCATGACCTTGGGCCTTTTCGTGATCATGGTCCTTTATAACCTCGGGATGTTTCTACTATTCAGAAAGGCATTTTTCCTTTGGTATTGCCTATACTGCCTTTGCATTATCTATGTGATGTGCTTTAGCAGTGGCCTGATCGAACTTGAAGAAACAACAATTTATATCTATCACACCATAATCGTGCTAACTGGTTTCAGTGTGGTCCATCTTGTTCAAGGACTCATTATCGACCAGTGTCACCCGTGGCTGGGATCTCTCTTAAAAAGTATCGCTTGGCTACAACTTGGCTTTTTAGTACTTCAAATTTCTGGCCTAACAACAAGTCACAATTTTGTCATTGGCACTACACTATTCTGCATCTTTGTTTCCATAATCGCCTGTATCAATGCCTTGGTGCGTGGTAGTCACCCAGCCACCTACCTTGTTATTGGCTGGTCGTGTGCATTCACAGCTGTCTTAGTCTACTTTATAACCCTAAACCTCGATGGCTACGAAGCTAATGGATGGTTGGTACCGATAAGTTTCTGCCTTGAAGTAAGCTTCTTTTCATTTGCCATGGGTCAGCATGTCCGCGATGTTGAGCAATCAGCGCATAAGAAAACAGCTCATGCCTTCTCTCAGCTCAAGAAAGTGTTCTACCCTCACCAGATTTCAGCGATCAAGGAAGGCAGGGAGCTTGAGCAGACCATGCCCACCCATGCTGGTCACGGCTGTGTAATATGCTTCGACATTGTCGGTAGTACTCAAATAAGCCACCCTGATAAAAATGATGTCTTTCGCGATCTCTTCATCAGCTGCCACGAAATCATGGCTCGTAACTACAACGGCTTCGAACAAAATGCTCATCGAATCAAGGAAATGGGTGACGGTTTCATATGTAGTATCGGCTACCCGTTTAAGGTTCAGGGAGGCTCCATACAGGATAAAAGTGTCGAGCTTGCCTTAGGCTTCTACAAGGCTATGCTTAAAGTCTGCCGCCAGAAGCAATTCCCAAACCCAATCGAATGTGGAATAGGTATAGCAGAAGGCGAGCTACGAGGATATTACCCTGAAGCAGGCCCCATTGAATATGATATCTTTGGCCGAGGCATCGTTCTTGCAGCTCGCTATGAATCGATCCGCAAAGCCCTTCGAAATAAACTTCAAATAGATGGTAGCTTGATCATCGTTCAAGAAGCCGTATATCAAGCTTTAAGCTATCAAAACCGAAAGCTGTTTCGGGCTATCATGCTGGAACAATATGAAATTAGCATCCGCGATGATGCGGATGCTAAGATGATGTATGTTTGTGAATTGAAGAACATTGCAAAAGATAACCAAGACTATGAGCGCTCAGCTTAGACTTCAATCCTGTAAACTATCGAGGTTGAAGCCAGAGAAAATCACTTCTTCTGAGCTATCAAAATCGATCATCTGGATATACCCGAGGGGGCTATCTTGAAAGAGTATAATATGATCGGTGGTAAATCCAACCTTATCATAAGACTTGATTTCTACCCTACGCTCCACAAGACCATCACTAAGACGAAGCTTGTAGAACTGGGATACGCTCCCAGTAGCCACTGCCATCAGATAACCATCGCCGACCTTGGTTTCTTTCAATGTCACGCTTAGGGATGGAAGCAGGTACTCCTGCCAAGCAGTGCCATCACTCCCATGGATCAGGTAGGCGTTGTTATCGTCCCGCCTCACAATCAGATGGTCGTCTCCTGACTTAGATCGGGTCAAGACACTCTTCACTTCTTCCTGTTGCACAATGGTTCCGTCAATTGCATCGAAGAGATAAAGCACATTATCGCTATCCAGAATCAATGCATGGGCTCCCTGATATCCTGTGTCAGCGATCCAAGTAGGGTTACCAATTGCAGGGCTGTGCTCCTGAGTCACCCAGGTCTGCTGCGCAATGGACTGCTCCATATCAATGCTTAAAAGTGTGCCGTCAGTGGTAGCAATTAAGAACACTCCACCAGTTAAGATGTCGCCTGCCTTTATACTGCTTTCACCGTCCAAAATCGAACCGCCTAGCCAACTTCCAGCAATATTTCCATCTTCACTAACCTTTAGAACTAAAATACTTAGAAACGAATCCACGAATACATAGAAACCCTGTTCTGGGTCAGATGCGTAGGAATTCAGTTTACCAGCGAAATCATTGACCAGCTCTCCGGCCTCCCCTGAGCGGTAGATATAGAGTTGATCATCTTTCACACCGAAGAAAAATCGGCCCTCAGGCCCAGCTATCCAAGCTTGATCCAAGCCATCCCCTTGCACCTGCCAAGTTTCTGAAAAACGCAGGGTTTGGCTTGAGCCATCGAGGAGATTCAATCGCCCAGCATAGGCGTCATAGCTATAGAAAAGGGCCTGATCATCACTGGGAGAGCTATTGGTGTCGATTACACCGACTTCCTCAATGGGAGTCCCAATGTCACCATTGACAGTCCCGACTTTGCTCGAACACGAACTTTTCATGCTCATGAGTAACAACATAGATAGAGCCAAAAGCGTACCATTATATTGTAAAGCCATAGCTAACCCCCCAACTGCTTTCGTAGTGAACTGATTTTGAACTAACATTTGTTTCCTCGATCTTAAAATCTTGCCAATGCGCACCGACTCCGAATGAAAACCAAAATCCTGCATAAATAGGTAATAGAATCTCACTTGTGGCACCGAGTCGATAGAATGATGCCTCTCCATCGATCGTGTTGTAATCATCTGAAATTTGATGTTCGAACTGGCCATACCCCAGACTCACTTTACTTTGAATTGCGATGGCTCGCCAAAACTCTCTGGTTGCACGATTTTCAATTTCTGTAGATGAAAAAATGATGTTCATAAGGCGCTTTCTGTGACTCAGACCACCATGATAGGAAACCCCATTGAGCTTAGCATCGACTAGTTCATCGCGGCTGGAGTGATAACGCCGTTGACTCAAATGATAGCCCCAAGAGCGATTGATCGCTGGATAAAAATCTACTCCTACCTCACTGAATGAGGTTTCATCAAGAAGGAGTCTCTTATATTCCGACTCTGAAAAGGTACTGCGACCACCGCGAACATTTAATGAAATATTGTAAACCGGGTTACTCCGATAGGTCTGTTGCTCAACCCAGTAGTTATAAGAACTCATGCCAGCGATAAGAATTGGGCCCTGCATATCCAGCAAAAGCCTTGCTTCCTCGCGACCCTTGAATGGCCCCAGACGATGCTTATCCTCGATTACCTTACCTTTCCAAGGCAAGGCATGATTGATTTCATGCATGATAACTATAATGCGTTGAAACTTATCCATCCGAGCGAAAACATCTTCCTGGAGAATCACCTTGTGGCCTTTGGTGACAGCATGAAAACTTCGATTATCGTAGTCCGATAGAGTGATGTTTTTTCGTGTCCAGTCAAAACTGATGGAGCCCTCTCGAAGAGCTTTGAGAATCATCGCTCGACGCTTCCAAAAAAACTTTTTTGCGTATTGATACTGCGAATCGCTGAGGGATGCCAGCACCTCACAGCTATGATTATCGCAGTCGTCCAGATCGCTGAAGTCCTCTACCATGGCCAAGCCAGTCTCGATATCTGTGAGCGTTGACATCAAAGCTGTATCAAGCCAACTTCCTCCATTTCCTACAAATGTCGAGCCATATGCTAATGGATGCCACCATAGCAAGAAGGCTAAAATTCCAAGTAAGTTAACGTTATTCATGTTTTGATCCCCCTGTGGGCGTTAAATGTATGATGAACTGGTATAGTCTCTGATTACTGTTCTTATGTTTTTCTGAGAATTGCTTCAGCTGTTCGCTAAAGTCCTCTATCAATGCTTGAAGCTCCTTATAACTTTCTTCGTTTAGTGGGAACACTAAGGCCTGAGCTAAGCGCTCATCCACTGAAAACCGATCAATGCCCTTTTTAGCTAGATCCAAGGCCTGCTTGTGAAAGTGTCGAATTTTTCGGCTGGCGTTCTGATCACCCAATACGTGAAGGGGCTCCGATTCAACCAAATTGCCGTTCTGATCGACTTTCAGATAGCCATGTTTCAATAGAAAACTGATTGACCGATCAATTCGAGAGCGTGTTGCTAGAGCCGAAAGCTCGTCGTAGATCGCTTTAAGGTTCTCTTGGACACTTTTCAGTCTGATAGAGTCTTTCACATAGGGGTTGATCCAATCATTCAGGATGAAGTTTGATACGCGGCGACGCCCACCACTCGGCTCCCGTGGCGGCTGTTCCGCCTGAAGCGCCTCACCAAAAACAAGCGCACGAAAAAAATCCCGCTCCTGTGGATTGAGTATCAGTACCTGACAGATATCTCCAAAGCGATCTTCCGTGATACGTCTTTTGCCAGCAAGAATATTTGAGATCAAGGCAGGAGAGCAGCGCCTGAGAGGTTGGCAGGCACTTGCAATCGAGTACGATCTCTTTGATTTTTTGAGGTACTTCACCCGGTCTCGGATGAACGCGACGGGATCGTTGTATTTAAATATGTTTGGTGCGTTCATTCTTTTACCTCCTATATTTTCTCTCTTATCGGATTTTATTCCATTGTTTCAATAGTTTGCTTACAAATATTATTTACTTTGTAAATTAATTTGAAAATCTCCATCCGTAAGTGCCCAGAAATAGGAATGCAGGAAGCCAGTCCTTTTCGTCGCTGAGAGTACTTAAGTAGTTGATATCAAGCATGAAGATTGCTCCGAGCCGGGACCGAGATCAAAAAAACTGAATCTGATAAGATATAAGTGCGCATAAGGAGGCACCATGGACGGACCATCAGTCCTAATTATCGATGATGATGAAGATATTCGAACGATTTTTACTCAAATTCTGAAGTCCGAAGGTTACGATGTCTACGACGCCATCGACGGATTAGATACCGTCCAAACCCTTGATGTCATTAAACCCGATATATTGCTCTTAGATTTAAAAATGCCTCGAATGGACGGCTTCGAGGCTCTCACCCACATCCGAAGTGCGGGTTTCCAGGAGCCCATCATCATTATCACAGGGTTAAATGGCGTAGATGTCGAGGATAAGGCCTTGGAGCTTGGCGCCAACGCTTTCTTGCGGAAGCCGGTTCGTCCCGATGATTTGAAAATGGAAGTCAAAGCTTGCTTGTCCCCTAGCAAGACCATCAGCATTGCCTAAAGGAACAGTGCCATGCCCAAAAAGAAACCATTTGAAGGTCATAAAGTTTTGATAGTATCTCAAAACGACAACATCAAACGTGTTTTAACAAAGGTCTTTCATAACTGTGGAGCACAGATCTTCACCGAAAGTGACGGCCATCAAGCGCTACGTGCTGTGCGGAAGCTAAAAACAGAGATTGTCATCTTCTCCAATGATGTCCAGCGGGGCGGAGCAAAATGGTTTGCTCATCAACTCCGCACTAAGCACATCACTGATGCGGATATTCTTTGGTATATCGGTAATCAAAAAATTCCTCTGATGGATGGGTTTACCAGGCGGCCGTTTAAACCAGTGAGCCTGGTCAAGCCTCTTGCCTATAATCTTGCGGTTCTCGACGACTTAAGAAGGGCATAACTGTGGGTCAGTTCAATATTGAAAAAAAATCTTTCATCTTGATCTTCGACAAGGCAGGTACCTTGCGAGACACCCTTGGCGCTAGTCTGGGAGAGATGGGCTATCGAAATATACTACACGTAAAAACTAGTGAAGAGGCTTGTCGTCATCTGGCAGAAGGTAACGTTTCCTGGGTTTTTTCCTATCTTTATAGTCAAGATGCCATTACTGGCTTGCATATCGCTCGATTAGCGCTTAGCCAATCACCTGAGAATGCGCCCCGCGTTTCACTCTTTCTCGATGATTCTGAATCAGAGCTTATCCCGATGATTATGACCTTAGGGGTCCTCTCCGTACACCCAAGCGTCTTTACCAAAGCTGATCTCAAAGATCACTTGAGAGCTCTTCTGCAAGGAATTAAACATGGTAGGGACGATACTCTCATCGCTGCGGAATCGTTTCGCGATCACCTGCTTAAGAGCAAGAAATACAGTGAGATTATTAAACTCTGCGATCTGATCATCCCGTTTTTTCCCGACAATGTTGACCCCTACCTGTGGCAGGCGGAAGCACAGTTTGCCCTCAATCAACAGTCTACCGGTGCTTACACACTAAGCCGGGTCCCAAACAAGAGCCCAGCCGATCAACAAAAAAGAGATCAATACGCACTCAAGTTCCTAGGTCGCCCCCTGGCCGCTGGAGATAGCCGCCCCCCCATTGATAGCTGCGTGGTGGTTGACAGTGATCGAGCGTCTCAGAATCAGATGAAGGTGGTCCTCGGTCACTTAGGAGCTCAGAATGTTCGTTGCCTTGGTTCCGATTCTGAAGCGATTGAATACCTCATTCACCATCAAGATACTCAACTAATCATCACTGAATGGAAACAGCCTACAGTCCATGGGATTGCTTTGGTGCAAAGAGTTCGAGAGATTGGATTACACCGCACTCCGATCGTTGTTTCCTCAGCTCAGGTGCAAGAGCACGACCAACAGGCTCTACAGGAATTTGATATTTTTTCTGTTGTGAAAAAGCCTCTCGATGAACGACAGGCCATGGCGGTCATCATTAAAACAATTAATGAACAACGGCAGCCTCACCAGCCAACTACGATGATGAGGCACTTGAAACAGTCGGTGCGGATGCATGATCTCAGCAGTGCTAGCCGTATGTATGAGGTGATCTGCCGCCATTCTAAAGCGTCTGCAAGCGAAAAACTCGAAGCCCAGGCGGAATATGCCTATTTAGAGGGTAAGCTGAAACTTGCATTTTCCCTGGCTATACAAGCTCTTAAAGACCAAGGCAATACCCTCCATATCCTTTCATTATTGGGCCGAATTGCACACGATCAAAAAAACTATGGTGAGGCTTTAAAGTTTCTTGAAAAAGCTCATAGCATGGCACCCTACAATGTGGAGAGACTCTGTATGATTGCAAAGATCAAGAGTTTAACCGGAGAGCAGCAAAGCTCTGAAGCTCATTTGCGGCAAGCCCTCACCATCGACTCCGAATCTGTACTAGTTAAGGAAGCAAGCCTTGAAATTATCAAGGGATCGATGAATCACGATGATATAGAGAGCCTCCTAGGTGATGCCAGCAGCTCTGCAAGCCTTGTATCATACTGGAATGCTAAGGCCATCAAAGCTGTAAAAGCCCAAAAAATTGACGAAGCTATTACAACCTACAAGAAGGCTTTGCTGGCCTTACCTAAGGGTATGTCGCCCAATCGATCAACTTTGCGCTATAATTTGGCGTTATCCTATGCGCGGCGAAAAAAATTTAAAATGGCCCGGAACTATCTAGAAACTTTGGTGTGTGAAGAGGAGTCTCCGGTTCTAGAGAAAGCTCTCTCCCTGCACCAGAAAATCCTCGATTTCCTAAGCGATGGCACTCCTGTCATGCTCAATACCCAAGACTTCCATCAATCACATCAGGATAGAGAGGTCCTGGCATTCGAGGATTTCGACGACCTGTACCGGATGGAGCGACCAGCAGGTTCTCTAGGGCTATACAAAATTTACTACTTCCAGGGCACTCTACCTGGGGCGTATAAAAATCTACTCACCCCCCTACCCAGTGAGAGCAAGATCGAAGTTGCCTAAGATTGCGGTTGCAGCATGGTAGCGACTAGTTTAAAACATGGTTTCCAAATTAAATTGGGAGCTAAACCATGGAATCCACTGGATATGAAAAGTCCTTGATCCGCTTCTACACCTTGAGCGAAGCTGACGACCAAGCCAGAAGTCAAAACTACCTAGTAAACCGTGAACTGATTCATGCCTGCATGGGGTTGTGTGGGGAAACCGGTGAGATTATGGATTTGGTCAAAAAAAGTGTTAACTACGATAAGCCTTTGGATCAGGATAAGCTTTTAGAAGAATGTGGAGATGTCATCCACTACCTGGCCCGAATACTTGATTTGAATGAGCTTACTCTACAGGACGCGATGAACCATAATCTAGAGAAACTCAATAAACGTTTCCCCGAGGGATACAATCACCAAGCCGCGATTCAGCGAAGAGATCAAGAAACTTCAAGGTAGGTCGCTCGAAAAGTTGTGAATGAGAAAAGCCCTTAGCAATGCTACGGGCTTATCCATTCTATGGAAGCCAGAACTTATCGAGTCGGGTAGTTGCGATCTTTCCACTCTGGGAAACCACCTAACATGACAAATAGCTGGTTCTCAGGAACTCCCATCTTACGCATCTCACAAGCGCCAAAGCTTGAGCGATGGCATTTCTTACCGTTACAGAAGAGAATAAACCTCACATCTTTCATATCTGCTAGGGAGCCATAAGAAGACTTCAACATCTTATTGACCTTCTTAACGATTGTCTTTTCCTTGAACTGATTTTTTGAGTCATCCTTGTAGTCGGCAGTGATCATCGCACTTTTTGGAATTTTACCGACACCACGATCTGATTTAGAGCGTGCGTCAATGATGATCCATTTCTCACTGGATGACCCTTTCTTCATCATATCCCACTTGCCTTTGGTGAAAGCTCCATCAACTGGCTTTGCAACTCCTTTGTAGGCTTCATCTCCAGGAACCACACTGCCCTTTGGCCAATCAGGAACCTCTTCACAGAATTTTTGCCAGGTTTTGCCATAGGCATCTGCTGCAAGTAGCAGGGCAATAACGATCGATAATTTCATATACTATCCTTCTTCAAGAGTTTACCAAAAAATTATATCTTAGGCTGCCGCCTTACCATCAACAAAAGTTTTCAAACGCCGAATGTTATCACCAAGATCCTCGGTCGCTTGATTAAGCTTCTCTGTAGAGTCGGTCAACTCGTGGGCACCTTGCAGATTTTTATTAGTTTGCATATGCAAGTCCTGAACAGACTTAGTAATCAACTCCAAGCCGATCTTCTGCTCTTCTGAAGCATCCATAATCATCATAAAGCTCTTCATCAACTCAGCGAGAGTTTCTTTTATCATGCCGAAGGACTGAGCACTGCTTTGGCTGGATTCCTGACCTCGTTTTACTTTTTCAAGTGTCAAGCTTACGAGATCCTCAATCTCATGGACCCCTTGTTCTACCGAATCTCTGATTTTCTCTGACGCTTCTCCACTCAGGTTAGCTAAGCTTGAGATTTCAGATGCGACAACTTCAAAGCCCTTGCCTGCTTGCCCCGCCTGTGATGCTTCGATCGAGGCATTCACAGAAAGGAGTTGGGTTTTAAAAACTATCTCGTCGATAACTTTGGTTTCCTTCGAGATGCGTTTCACTAAGGTAAGAACGTCTCGCAGGCTCTGATTCGATTGTTTAATTTCTTCTACAGAGTCTAAAACCTTGCGAATATCTTCACTGCCACCTTGGATCATGTTCTCAGCGATGTCGATCTCTTGACGGCTTTTTTCTGAGTGAGACTTGGTATTTTTCATCATAGATCCAATCTCTTCCGATGCAGACGAAGTTTCTTGCACCACAGATTGAAGTCGATCTGAGATCTCAGACATCACTTTACTCGAACCTTGTACCGACCTTGCAACTTCGACAACCGTATCCGAAACCTTGCTAATTTCAACGATGGTTTCTTTGATCGGTCGCGATAGGCTTTGCCCTAATCTGCGGGACGCTAGCCCAAACGCAACAATTGCAATCAACCCCATGATAGAAAAAATGGAGTAGAACGTATTTGAAGCACTTGTGGCCTCCGTTACATCTTTAGCCACAAGGATCGAGCAAGGGACCCCAAAAATGTCTCCGCAGGGTTGTTTTTTGATTTCAAATACAAGGTCTTGACCTCCTGCTGCTTGCTCCTCCTCTGCAGACGATTCTGACGATCCCCCATCCACGTGGAAAATTTGCGAATCATCTGGAGTCTCCTGAGGACCAATAAAATCGGGAACATCTCCTACTAGATGTCCACCCTCTAATTCGATGAAGGCCTTGTAGGAAACGGTTTTTTGAAAGGATTCAAATATCTTATCCGATCTACTCACAAAAATTGCAACGTGGCTTAACATTTCATCTTCATCCATCACCGGCCGTGAAAAAATCGAGACTAACTTTCGATCTACAACCGCAAATTGGAAGAAATTTTGTTCGTTCTTTATTGTTCGCACAACCAGTTCTTGAGCAATATTGCGGAGGTTAGGGTACAACTGATTCTGTTCGTCGCTGATGCGATAGTAGTCCACTTGCTTTCCATCGCTGTCGAAGGCCACAATCTCTTGAGTTGAATAGAGAGAACTCAAAGTGTTACCAAAACCCAAAAGGGAATCCCTCCAGCGACCGATATCCTCACTTAAATCAACCGAACTCTTTTCTGTCATCCAAGCACCAATACTTGCTGTTATCCGATCTTTGTAATTTCGAATGCTATCATTTAAAATCGATCGATACTCACGCTTGGATTCGTTGTCTCGGATACCATCCATCTGGTTGGCTACCAGCAGCACGGAAATTGGCGAAACTAGCAAAGAGACAAAGGCAACTCCAATGATAGTCCATGTGATTTTCTGTTGAAGACTTGCTGCAGATAACATCCATCCGCTCCTTGCTCTTGTACGAACTATGCCCTTTTCTATCGCTCGTCGAATGAGAAAAGATGAGATGCAAGAGTTTCAGACTTGGAGTCTACCTTTTAAGTGTATTAATATTAGAGATTTGTAATTTATACGTTTTGGAAATTTTGACATTGAGAAATTATTTAAAGCTATCTAAATTCTCATAGCGTTTGAGGATCTCATCAGTTTTTCCTGACTTGTGAACATCGGCTATCGCCTGCCAGACTTTTTCAACTTGCTTTTGATTCGCTTCGTAGAATTTATTGCTAAAAACGAGATAGTAATAGCGTAGGGGAAATATCGGCTGCCCATGAACTTTGAGAGGTAATGAAACTCGTTTAACCACATTTTTGTGGCCCGCAATCGCATTGATGCGACCGGCTTTGAATTTACGTTCTAGTGCTTTGTAGGTCCGGCTTTCATCAATCTTAATACCACTTTCTTCCAGCCTTTTGACAACTGAGAACCCTTTGATCGCACCAATATCGAGTGACTTCAGAGACTCTATTTTACCATCCCAAACAAACTTAGACTTAGGATCAAGATAGAGATAATAGCCAGTATACTCAATGGCTTGATTACGATTTGGGTAGCCTTCAACCTTTGGCGGGTAAGAATACTTACTAGCACGATCTGGTGTAAAACTGAGCGATAGGAACGCATCTACTAATCCGTTCTCTAAGAAAGTGAGGCAGCGATTATGAGTGTAACGCTTGTATTGAAAGGACATCTCCAGCTCTTTTTCCACTTCACGAAGAAGCTCCATATAGGTACCTGGAAGTCTGCTACGCTCGGTGCCTGGATAATTGAAAATAGGAAACATTGTCTTATCGCTAAAGCATACCTTAATACCGTACCCACTGCCTGGAATCCAAAAGAGTGCAAAAATTATGAGTAGGTTGCTACCAATCATAGACAGTCCGAATTCGAATGGCCAAAACTTTGTCTCTATTCTAACTTATTTTGGGGAAAAAGCACGGTGACGAGTCAATGGCAAGAAAAAAATCCCCCAGAGCCAACGGCTCTGGGAACTCTAAAGGGAAAAGGGACACGAGACTGAGAACAATACAACTTTGGCCACCAAAAATGGCCTGGGAACTACACTAGGGACACTACTCAACAAGGACTTAAAGAGATCGCTAAGCCAAGGCTTAACGGAAGTCTTGGGTTCTTGCTCTTCCCCGTTTTACTGGGGAGGTTACTTTACTTATTGCAAGGGCGGTACCACAGTGGTGGCATGTAAGATCACCCACTTAGCCTAGACTTGGCACGGCTAGGTCTGTCGCTGGTCGCCCATGAATGTGATGTTAGACAAATAATGCTATGAAATTATTCAATTTTTTAAAGTCACAGAACCGTTAGGGTGACTCCACAGGTGTCAGACGCAGGGCTAAAGCCTAAGTAAAAGACTTTATAGAGTTTTCTAGAATTTAAAGCAAGCCACCCCCACCTTAGAAACCAAGCGTTGCCTGCCGAAGTTCTCTCAACGGCCCTTCAGGGATTCCGGGGCCAGTTCCCTTAGGCTCTGAAGCTCTTTTTATCGGTATCGTCTCATGCGCATCCTTAGCAAGCGATGCATTTTCGAATTCTGAATAATTCATGATAAAATAGAGAATAGGCTGTTCTCTAAAAAAATTCCACAGGAGTAGGCATGGATGCTCTGGTGATTGATGATTCTGAAACCACTCGTATCCAACTTGAAATGTGCCTTCAGCACCTATACAAGGCTAATGTCACCCAGGCCGTGAACGGCCAAGATGCTCTCGACATACTGAGAGAGGGGCAGGCTTTTGATATCATCTTTTGTGATATCAACATGCCAATCATGGGAGGCTTCCAATTCTTAGAAACCATGCATAAAGAAGATCTTTGTAAAGCGCCAATTGTGATTGTATCGACTGAGGGCGGTGGTTTTATGAAAGAACAAGGCAAGCATTTGGGAGCGAAAGCCTGGCTGCTGAAGCCCTTTGAGCAGGATCAAGTTGAAAAGATTGCCAATCGACTTCTCAAAATCGCTAGCTAGAGCTGTTTCCTACGTGGAGCCGACCTCATCAAGGTAATCTATTGGCTCATGACCTAAGCTATTAGACCATCAAGCCGACGATGGCAGCTGTGAGCAAGGTTGCCAAATTCCCTGAAACCAGAGACTTGGTACAAAGCTCAATCACCTCTTTGGATCTGTCTGGCATCATACTTGTCAAGCCTCCGACTACAATTCCCACACTTGCCAAGTTGGCGAATCCGCACAGTGCGTAAGTGAGAATCAATTGGCTCTTGGGAAGTAGTCCTTCCCCAAGTTGGCCCCCGAGTTTCAAGTAAGCGACAAATTCATTAAGCACGACCTTGGTTCCCATCAACTCTCCTGCCGACGATGCATCGACCCAAACAATCCCAGTCAGCCACATAATTGGCGCTAGAAGCTTGCCCAAGATGCCTTCAATGGTGAGCGGCGTCTTCGTCGGGATTACTGCCAGAATCTCATTGCCAAGGTAGACCAGAGCGAACAGTACAATGATGATAGCAGTTATTTTAAGTACCATATCAAGGCCGTCTAAAGTCCCCCGTACCAGTGCCTCTAGAGTGCTACCTGTGCCTTGACTGGGCAAATTCAAGCTATTATCCTCAGCTCCCTCGATTTCTTCCAAATGATCTGGAATCCAAGCCTTAGCTATGATGATTGCTGCTGGAATGCTAATCAGTGATGCGGTAAGCATGTGTGCCAGTGCTAGATCGACCACTTTACCCACTACACCAGCGTAGAGTACCATCACAGACCCTGAAATAGTTGCCATCGTACAGGTAATCAGTGCAAACAAGTCGCTTCTCGACATGCGAGCCAGGTATGGCCTGACAATCAGGGGAGCTTCGATCGTTCCCATAAAAAATGCCGCCGCTGAGCCAAAACCTAAAGGCGCTCTAATCTTAAGTAATGCCATCATAGATTTAGCCAAGATCTGAATTATTTTTGGAAGCACGCGCCAGTGATAGAGAACTGCAGACAGAGCGCTGACAACCAAAATCAGCGGTAAAACTCGAAATGCCACGATGAACTCAGACTCCGGACGAACTGACTCGAATGGACTGATTCCACCAGCCAGGTAGCCAAACAGAAAGGCGGTAGCCCGTGTCGTGACCGCCTCCAGAACCTGAACCCCATGATTAAGAAAGCCCAGCCCTTGGCTTATTAAGGGAGCCTTAAGCAGGAGCAAAGCAATGATTATCTGGCCCAAAAACCCAAAACCAAGCATCTTCCACTGAATGCTTTTTCTATCTTCACTCAGTAGGTAAAGGCTAGCCAATAATATTAGGAGTCCCAGCCCTACTTGAAAATACTGCATTAGAAAACCTCACTCATGATGATCGGGGCGGAGAAGAGTCCACGCAAGGGTTGCCCTGGCTGCTACAGTAAAAACTAAAACCGTAATCCAGATCAGAGTTGTGATTCCAATCCAATCTGGAAAAAGAAGAAATGCCGAATAAGCAATCCCCGTCTCCCCTCCCTCTGCAAGCCCAGCTGCCAAGCGTATCCCACGATTATCTCCAGGACTCAAAGCCCGCCTTTCCTCGATAGCTCCAAGGCTTAAGGCACCTGTAATACACAGAACATAGAAAAAAAGCATGGTCATCCAACGAGCTTCGTATTCGGGATAGAGGCTAGCAAAGCCGAAGATCATCACAGAATAGGCTGCCATATCACAAACAATATCCAAAAAAGCCCCAAAGTCTGAGCTTTGCTGAGTCTCGCGGGCTAAAATGCCATCAGTACCGTCCAGCAAGCGGCTGGACCACCAAAG
The DNA here is from genome assembly GCF_900177345.1 of Pseudobacteriovorax antillogorgiicola. Taxonomy (NCBI): domain Bacteria; kingdom Pseudomonadati; phylum Bdellovibrionota; class Oligoflexia; order Oligoflexales; family Pseudobacteriovoracaceae; genus Pseudobacteriovorax; species Pseudobacteriovorax antillogorgiicola. Next base: position 16,578 of record NZ_FWZT01000016.1, on the reverse strand, counting down.
AATCAGTGCGACGATTTCAAGACCAATACCTACTGCAACTGATGCAAGACCGGCTAGAAGCAATGCCATCAATGTAATCTGGTTCGGGCTTAGTCCATACCTTCTATAAAAACGAATCAGAGGCGCGGTAAAGCGGGGAAGTACCTTTCGAAAGGGATCATCAATCATAGAATCGACACCATGTTCAGGGGTTGAATCCCATTTCTTTCATATTTCCTGTTCGAATGCAAGGCGTTGCTATGTCCTATCCACAAGGGCTCTTGCCAGCCTTTCAGAAATGACTTAATTATAAGCAACCAATCAGTGCTCAACCAGACACCGATCTGACGAGGAGACCCCCTATCATGTATGAAATGTTTCAAGTGGATGCCTTTGCAAGTGAGGTATTTTCAGGCAATCCCGCAGCCGTCGTTCCCCTAAGAGACGTGCTCGATGACGCCATTTGCCAGAAAATTGCCGAAGAGAATAACCTAGCCGAAACGGCCTTTGTACGAATGGATAGCAAGACCCCATCTATCCGTTGGTTCACCCCCACCGAAGAAGTTGACTTATGTGGTCACGCGACTCTAGCCAGTGCCTGGACCCTGATCCACAAATTCGGCTGGCAAACACCTATTTACTTTAGTTCTCGATCTGGAACTCTGACGGTTCATCAGAAGGACCTTGGCTGGGGAGCCGACAACCCCCTAGTGATGGATTTTCCAGCTATTCCGAGCGTCCAAGGAGGCGCTGACCTGCGGGATCGCATGGGCCAGCATCTTCAATTGGAAGTAGAGGAAGTCCACACTTCGGAACAGGACTTGATGGTAGTACTCGGCTCTGCAGACCAAATCGCTAAACTGCGAGTGCCACAGCCTTGCGAAACCCTTGGGCATCGTGGCCTTATCGTAACGGCTGTAGCGGAGAAGCATAGTGAGCTAGACTTTGTGAGTCGCTGCTTCTATCCAGACTTAGGAATACAAGAAGACGCTGTGACAGGCTCAGCCCACTGCCAGCTCGCGTACTACTGGAGCAAACGCCTCGGCAGAAACAGCATGAGGGCAAGGCAACTGAGCCGCCGAGGCGGAAATTTGATTCTAACTGTTGAAGGTGGACGAGTGCATATGGAAGGCACTGCGAAGCTCTTTATGGAAGCGAAAATTACAGTCGGTCGCTAAAATCATCACCTCTGAACACCAGTTGCTAGGCAATTGGTGTTCCTTGCTTTAGCTTAAATCAAAGGCTTTATCCCTGGGATTGCAAGTTCTTGTGATTCCAGGACGGCTCCGCGGCTATTCTTGATTTGAAGCACCAGCTTTGGCGAGGGTCCATCGTCAATTTTAATCAGCCCGTAATTTCTCTCTCGGTGTGCTACGGTGCGGGGCACGCGATAGACATTGGCCTCATTCGCAACCCCAGCACTTACAGAATTAGTGAGGCCACTGGCAGTCAAGTCATAGATGGGATAGTCGAGCCCTTCAGGTTGCCACTTGGAAATCTCTGCCAGATGCCGATCGCCGCTGACAAAGACAACACCCTTAGCCTTTGTTTTTACGAGAACATCCACCATTCTTTGCCGATCGGCAGGAATATTGGCCCACTTCTCAAAGCGATGATCCTTAGCGACATACTGGATACTGCTTGCAATAATGCGTACATCCGCTGGTTTGCGTAGCTCAGTCTCTAGCCACTGCCATTGGGCCTTGCCTAGAATTGTTGCTCCCGCATCATGATTGGGAACGTAGCGATTGCCGCTTCGCTTTAGCGGCGATCGATGATAGCGAGTGTCAAGCATCAGGACTTGTACATCAAACCGGCCCCACTTGAATATTTTGCTGTGGTAGATGCCTTTCTGTTTGTCAAGAAAGCTTTCCTCAGGATACCAAAATTCAGCAAATATTTGCTGAGATACCTCTTTCATTCCGTAGTCGCTGCCAGCATCGTTTAGCCCATAGTCGTGATCATCCCAAGTCGCCATAATCGGTACATCGCTCCGAAATTTAGCAAAGTTCTTTTTCTTTGCTAGGGCCTGATACTTCTTTCGCATCACAGCGGGATCATAGGTATCAGCGTAGACATTATCGCCAATAAACAGAAACAGATCAGGCTGGTCTGCTGCGATCTGATCCCAGATAGGTTGGTCACGGCTTTCCTGAGCACAAGAGCCTACCGAAATATGATAGTCACGATTTTGTAAGGCTGCTAATTGGTTCGCTTTCTCCTTTACATCGTCGGCTAGTACAGACGTCCCTAGGCCCACAATAGTGAATCCAGCGAACAACTTTTGGCAGAGTGCAGGTGTTTTCCAATCTCTCATTTAAGACTCCAATCAATTTTTTTTGATGTTGGCATGGGTTTCAGGCATTAATGCAAGAAATTCGTGAATTAAATATGAAGGTTGAAAAAATTTAGCAAGCTTTATTCAAAGCGCAAATCTCAAATATAGCTCAAAGGTTTGGTAGAATATGAATAGACCACTATGAGGCATTCATTGAAACCCAAGTTCATCATGATCTCGCTCGTCTTTCCGCTGCTACTTGGTTTCACAGAAGCTTCTGGCAGCTCATTGGTGACGGCCCCCCTAGTGGTGAATGACCCGAAGTGGCCTCCATTCTTCTATGGTGGGAAGCAACCACAAGCACCAGGTTTCGGCAAAGAAATCCTGAGTAGCTGTCTCGATAGTATCGACGTGCCATATAAATATCGCTTCTTTCCCATTGCAAGAAATAGAGTAGGGATGCAACAAGGAACTGTCGATCTAAATATCTATTCTTTTAAACCATCCCGTGAAGAATTTTTACACTTCGGTAAAGAGCCACTCTTTGAACTTTCCTACCATCCGGTGAGCCTCAAGGAGCAGGAGGTTAAAATCAAGCGCATCGAAGATTTTGATCAGTATCGACTTGGCCATCAAATTGGCTTTCGCTATTCCGATGAATTTCTTGAATACGTAAACCAAAGGCGCGAGAAAGGAACACTTGATGAAACAAACTCTAATATCAGTAACTTTAGGAAGCTGCTTCAGAAAAGAATCGATGTTTTCGTAAGTACTACAGCTTCGATCGGCTCTGTTTCCAAAGACATGGGCATTCAAGGAGAAATTGAAGTCCTACCCTTTCTCATTCGTCGCTCCCCCTACTATGTAGCCATTTCTAGGAAGTCTCCTCGCATCAAACAACCTCAGCTACTACTTGAAAAGATTGATCAGTGCATCCACCAACTTAAAAGCAATAAGAGCTACTGCCAAGTGGCAAAATCTTATGGAGTCGTCTTCTCCCCAGATGACCAAAGCTCTCTCTGTTCTTACTAGTGCTAAAATGCATGTGTAGCTGCAACACTTCTGTCGTGTTGCTCCAGCCTGAGATTCATCATCCGTTTGAACAATGGGGGACAGAGTGCGAGCAAGACCATCACCGGATAGCTTGCTGGTAGCTGGGGTGCTTCTTCAAAATGTCTTAAAACCTGATACCGACGCAGAGCATTGGCGTGATGATCTGAATGCCGTTGGAGTTTGAAGAGAAACAGATTTGAAACCTTATGATTTGCATTCCAAGAATGAATGGGAAGCACTTTCTCAAAGCGCCCCCTTTCATCCTGCCGCCTTTGAAGCCCGTAATGCTCAATATAATTAATTACTTCGAGAAGGCTGAAACTAATAAAGCTCTGCCCCAAATGAAATAGCAAGCCCCAAGGCCCAAATGCCCATAGGAGCCCAAGGCAAATCAAGCCTTGGATCATCAGATAATTGATCATGCGATTTTGTAGTTTCCAAGCCGACAGTTTCCGCGTCGCCACTCTCCTGGCTTCAAATTCCCAGGCACTTTTGTAGCTCCCCACAACGGTCCTTGGAAAAAATTCATAAAAGCCCATTCCTCTAGGAGCAGTCGCTGGGTCCTCTGGTGTTGAAACACGGCTGTGATGACCCACAACATGTTCAATAAAAAAATGCATATAGTTGATAAAAGCTAGGATGATGAGAGAACTTCTCTGCTCTAATTTACTTTGGCGATGGCATAACTCATGGGCTATGGTAATGCCTAGCCCACCACCATTCACACCAGCACTCAATATGAGAAGCCCAAATTCCCACCATGCTAACGAGTACGTAGCGCCATACCAAGCTCCTAAAACAACAACTGCTATCTGGGTAGGTACCCAGAGCAAAGTAACGAGCTGGAACGAAAAATCATTCTTAATCTGTTCCTCTTCCACAGGGCTCAAATTTTCTGGGTCTTTGCCCATCACTACATCAAAAATAGGCACTAAAAAAAATGCGAGGAAGAAGGGTAACCCTAGCCACACGCCACCGAGCATCAAACCTAAAACAAACGCCCCTGGAATTACATAACACACATAGTATGAACTTGCCTTCATGGTGCCCCCATAGAGTATTACATTCGGAGTGCGAGCAAATAGTTCCTTAGATCTGAAAAACGCACCCTCTTTGGATCGATTTCCTTCTGGACAAATGTGCCAATGATCAAGCTTAAGAGCCCTTGTGACTCTGGTTCCGATAAATCGAGTTCCTGGCGTAAGAATTCACGGTATTGCTGCAAGGCACTGGTCACGCGTCGCCTTGCAGCATCGATGCCTTGACCCATGCCTCGCTCCCTTTGCAGATCGAGCACTATCATAATCATTTTGCGAAAGTAGAGCTGGCGCTCCTCCAAAAAATCGACAAGAGCACTCGCTTGCTCAATGTAGCTGCCCTGGTTTTCTAGATGATTGTGAAGAGCAGCGATGTCGCCTTTACTATGAAAGCTGACTAGATCACAAAACAATTCCGACTTGCTTCGATAGTGATGGTAAAGAGCGCCGGTGGTAAAACCAAGCTTCTGAGCCAGGCGCCTCATAGACAAACCATGGTATCCGTGCCGTGCAAAATGCTCAAAGCATCCATCTAAAATTTGAAGCTTCTTGGGAGGCTCTCCCAATGCACTCAAGCCTTGCATATCAGTATTCCCAGCGACATAACGTTTGTTATGTTTTATAACGCGGGAATAGGTTCAAGCAAGGGCAAGATCGAACTTTTAACCCCCACGTCAGATCAGCTAACACTAATATCGGATCCCCAATCGTTGGTCTAAAGATCTACCAATCCTGAGGTCAGATTCTTACCTTCAGGTAAAAGGTGAACGAAGCCATGAAAATACCAAGGTTGAATAGCTACTCGCCACTTTTTTTCTGTTACAAATGTTTTACGACAAATTTCTTTATGGAAAATTAAACCTATCCGTAACTGTTGAAATGGAATCATCGTTAAGCTCATGAAACAACGAAGCTATATAAATCATTGAGTCCTTAACTGATGATTAACCTGTCGCAAACCTTATTCAAAGTTCATTATTTTAATAACGAGAAGCACAATATGTTTTAAATAATTAAACGCCATACGCGTTCTAATTGCATATTATCAAGACTTGCGATTTACCTTTATCTATTAGACGATCCCTTGAGAAGACAACACGAATCCAAATAAAAATCCAATGAGGTGTCTCCCATGTTTATTCGAATTCTCATAGGCTTGAGCTTATGGGGAGGGCAACTGATGGCGCTACCGATAGGACCTTCTATCGTTTGTCAGCAGTTTGAAGACTCTCCCCTATGTCCGAGCCAAGTATCTTGCACCTTCTGCCACACAACTCCCCCCCAAATGAACGACTTTGGAACTTGTATAAAAAACCAATTGGGAGATGGCACCTTCGATACGGAACTTGCCCTTGCCCTCGATACGACTCAAGAACTCGACTGTGATAACGATGGCTTTAAAAACTTGCAAGAAATCATGGCAGGAACATTTCCTGGCGATCGACTTAGTCTTCCTGAAATCGAGCCTCCCCCACCCTGCTCGACAAGCGACTGCACGATCGACTCCCTACGGGCATGGACAAAGATCCATCAGGATGTTTGCGGGAGATCCCCTGCTTATGAAGATCGTCAAAGATTTCAGAAGGGAAATGCGCAACAGAAACTCAACGCTGTGAGAGATACCCTCATAGTTTGCCTCGATTCCGAGTACTGGCTTGGCAAGGAAGGGATCGTATGGTCATTAGCCCATGACCGCATTCGCCCGAATTCTTCACTTAAATCAGGAGATAATCGTGGTTCAATCCCCTTGGGAGACTACGATGATGACTATAACCTTTTTGTGTACTATCAAACCGATGATCGCGACATTCGTGGAATGATAACAGCAAAGCACTACGTTACTCGGGAGGACCAACCCACGACGCGCTACACAGCAGTTCCCGATCAACCCTTGCACCCAAATGCTGCAGGCCTCGTAATTCAAACAGCAGAGGCTCTCAATGTGAATGTTCAACAGTTTGTCCCAGCAGCTAAGCGCGCAGGTATGCTAACCACGCTCTATAATAGCGTTGCACGAACTATGTTCACCCCACTCCCTAGGACAACTGCAGCTCACGCTATGAGACACTATCTAGGCCTAGACATCGCCAAGGCCGAAGGTCTTGGGCGCATGTACCCTAAACAACAAGATTATCAACTTACGGATTTTGATAGCAAAGGGGTGAAGGCCCCCGCCTGTGAGTTTTGTCACCGAGCCTTAGATGGTATTGCTTATCTTTGGACTCCCTACAACGGTATTTCTACCTTGATATCTCCGGAGCACGCTCACACTAGAGTGATACTCCCTGGAACCTATAACAACTTTCGCATGGAGCTTTTTGGCGAGGAGTTTGCCGACTCTGCCCCACTCCTTGGGACAACACCACGAGACGGCTACGCGTTTGGCGAGAAAGTCGATGACCTTGTAGCTTGGGCTGAGTCCATGGCCAATACCGATGACTATGCACGCAAGGTTGTTCTCGACTATTGGCGATACTTTTACGGAGGAGATCCGCTCGAAACCGACCAATCTGAGTTTAAGCGACTATGGAATAATTTAAAGACCAAACACAACTATAGTGTAGAAAGGATGCTCCATGAGATGGTCACTCTACCTTCTTTTAGCCGTCGTTAATTTGAGCTTGCTCCAGGCTTGCAATCGCCAGTCCGAGCAAGACGATGACAAACGAACCATTCCACCATCAGCTGACCTCAATCAAGATGGTGATGGGGATACTCCTCAGAATGATAAGGATAACTCTGGAACACCCGTTGACGAGTTCCCTGAGGCTCCAAGTGCCTACTATAAACTTAAGCCGAGCAAGCTACTGGCAAGAGATTTGTCGGCTGCTCTCAATATGAGCCTTGAAGCTCTCTGTCAGGACCAAGGCGACCGACCATGCTTCCAAGATATTCACAACATTAGCCTCGGCGGGGTAGCCCCCTACAAATCGGCGATCTACACCGCGAAGGCTATTTCATCACGATCAGCCATTGCTATGGAACGAAGTGCATTGATTGCCTGTCGAAATCGGGTAGAAAAGGACCTAACTTCTAGTCAAGACTCTGTGATCCTTCACGATAGACCATCTGTGATGATATCCCAAGCATTCCAAAGAATTCTGTCCCGTGATCCAACACCATCTGAGATCGATACGCAGCTAAACTTATTGAAACGCACCAAGGTAACATCCGCCGCACCCAAACGGGATTGGGGCTTGCTGCTGTGCTATAGCTTGGTGACGAGCACCGAATTTCTTTTCTACTAGGAGACCAATATGAGACTGAACCGAAGACAGTTGGCTAAGCTCGGCGGCGCAACTAGTATCGCAACCTTAGCGCCCCAAACCATACTCGGCAACCGCGAGGAGCTGCCTCGCTTTCTCATTACCCTCACCTGCACCGGTGGCGCTTCTCTCAATGATAGTTTCCTGGCATTAAGAGAAAGTGATGTTGACAAAGCAGGAGGCGATCCTGCAACTCTCAACTGCTTTCCCGAGCAGAATATTAAAACCTTAGACAACCTTCCTTTTGCAGCGGTCAACCAAAAAACAATCATTTCCAACCTTGGGGATCTACCTGTTAAAACCGATCAAATAGATTTTCTTAAAAAATATGGTCACGACTTAACAGTGATCACTTGCGAAGGATCAAGTGTCAATCACGAGGTGGCCCAACACCGCAGCCTAACAGGCAACAACGCTTGGAATGGCCGTACTCTTATGGAAGCTGTGGCGGCTGAATATGGTTCTGCTTTTATCATGCCCTATATCAATCTTGCCACCGGGGGATATGCTGAACCTGGAATCGATCCGACCACTCCCAATTATGCTCGGGCCATTCAGGTCACTGAACCTTTGAGTTTTGCTTTGAGCCTCCACAGCCAAAAGCAGATCGAGCGTCTACCTTCAAAAGAACTCATCGATGCAGCTCGGCAAACCCGTAGGCTCTTAGAAGAAGATAGCCCTGTAGCTCAACAGCAAGCTAGAAACCCTATGGTGAAGAATTGGAAAACGTGGCGTTCCCAGGTGCTCAGCTCTTATGAAGAAGCCGATTTAATCAATGCCTTCGATATTCTGAACAAAGACCATCCCCAGGCAGAGTTGATATGGAATACATTCCCCCGTATTGGAATTGATCCCTTCGACTCTCAAGCAGCTATCGCCTACCTTGCCTTGAGTCGCGGCATCAGTAATGTGGTAAGTCTTGGGCCATCCTTCCAATCAACCATCATCAAGCTCGGAGAAATATATAATCCGCCTATTGCCTTTGATTTTTCACATCAAGATCATCGTGCTGTCCAAGCCTTTATGTGGGACCGCATGCTTCGTGTGGCTGGAAAGCTGATTGACCTTTTGTCTCTGATTGAGCTAGGCTCTTCAGGAAAGAGCATGTGGGACCGAACAATGATCTATTTTGCCTCTGATTTTGGTCGAGATAAAATCAGGAGCGGTGGGTCCGAGAAGTTCGGCTCAGGGCATAATCTTAACAATGGCTTTGTATTTCTAAGCCCCATGTTCCGAGGCGGGCGCGTCTTAGGGGGAATCGACCCAAAAACTGCTTTAACTTATGGATTCGATCTCGAAACAGGTCGGCCACAACCAGGCCGCACAACGACAGAAGAAGAGGTGTTCGCCACCCTGCTTCATGTCATGGGTATCAAGCCTGCTGGCCTTCCTCGTATCGGGTTTGCATAGAGCCGTGAACAGATCTATTAGAGAACCCTAGCGGCACTCAGCCAGGGTTCTCAATCTCACCCTCAAGGAGTATAGGCGTAGTATCGAAACCAATCGTATCGGACGACAATAGGGTATTGATTGCCAGTTGTAACCCCGCCAAAAACTGGTGCGATCAGATCATTTGGAATCCAAAAATTCATCATCACCTGACCTGGTAACTCTGGAATCGATATCCTTTGATGCGGAGGTAAGGATGCCTGTTTCTGATTTACATCGCTGCGGGAAAGAGTTCGCATCAAGCGACCATCGACAAACCACTTGATGCTAGCAGGTGTCCATTCCATGGCATAAACTTTCCATTGACTGGTGGCACCAATCCACTGAACTTGCTCATAAGCGCCCCAAAGGCGAGTTGCCGACCAGTCATAAGTACCCTCGCCAAGGATCAGATTGCTTTGGAATTTATTAGGCCGAATCCCTTCCATTTCGATGTCGATTTCACGCCAGCGATAGTTTTCCTCTTCACGGTTTCTATAGGTAAACAGTGATGATATATAGCCACTGGCGCGCTGAGGAACTGGGTTTCTCATCCTCACTTCAAACCGACCATATAGGTACTCACTTCGAGATCGAACTTCACCGCAAGAGTAATTGTAAGCACCGATTATCCGATTCTGGTCGTTTGAATATGAGGCCGGCACAAATTCAGGCCTCACCAGCAACTGTAACTCTCCATCGCGAACCTGAGCTCCCTGTTGTTGGAATCGACATTTAGTTTCTCCAAATGCCCCATCACCACGCGTCCATAGCCCCCCATTGAAATAGTCAAAACGATCATCGACTTTGAGTGTAAAACCTTGGTATTGGCCTGTGTATCCGGGATACGCTGCTGGTAAGCCCTGAAGTTGCTGCAATCCTGAGGAGCTTTCGAAGCCACAGCCACCGGCTCCAATAATCCCAAGGGCCAAAACCCCCGCATTTCCCAAACGCCATAATCTATTCGCCATTGAAGATCCTCTTCCCATCTAAAGATTTAAGAAAAAATTGAATTGATAAAGCCATAGATAAGGGAGACTGACTCAAGGCACAAGCCTAATTTACCCAGAAGGTCCTGATTCCACATCAGTTTCTATTTTTGTTCGCTCAGCTTACAAAGTATTTGATGGAACTAAAGATGAATTCACGCTTAGCCCTTGTTGTACCTTCCCAATTAACTATAATGAGCGCCGGTGTACCATTTTGAGAAGAGATCAAACTTTATGAGTCATTACTGCTTGGATGATTTTTTGGATCTGCCGCAAATAGTTTACCGTGAAGATCAAAACTACACCCCCAATAATCCCGAGAAAGTTCGCTGGCAACTCAGTAGTGACAATCCTCTCAACTCCTTTACCCAGGTCTGGCTAGATTGCGAGCCGGGGAAGGCAAGACTTGCTGGTTTCTTTCACCCTAAGCAGATTATTGCTGGTGTGCCATCTGCATTTTTTGGCTTTTGGGAAAGCATTGATGATCTGAAAATCTGTTCTAGCTTATTCAAGAGTTTTGAAGCATGGGCCAAAGATCAGGGTGCAAAGAGAATCTATGGACCGATCGACTACACGACCTTTGGCCGTTACCGGTTGCGCATGCCTCATAAAAAATATCCAACCCCATTTACCGGGGAGCCATATAACCCTTCCTACTACCCTCATCTCCTCGCTGCATTGGGATATCGGGTAGCTGAGTCTTATGAAACCCTTATTGCACGGTCACGGCTATTAACCATTGCTATGACCAAATTCAAGGTGCTCAAAAAGAGCCCACCACGAGATATCGAATTTTTACCACTTACCAATGAAGCTCTTAGGCAATATCAAACAGGGATTTACGATCTCATTCACAGTATCTTTCAGCATAACTTTGCCTATCGTTCCATATCGAAAGAGCAATTCGAAAATTTCGTAATTCCGAACTACCAGCGCATTGTCGATCCAAATAGTTCAGTTCTACTGTTTGATCACAGTAAAGAGAGAGTGGTGGGGGTTGGGGTGACCTATCCCGACTATTCTCAAATAACCTCTCAAGGAGCTAAAACAAGAATATCTGAAGACGATATTTCATTTGCCAAACATCATCACTTATTAAGAAATCCGATGATCCTAGGCAAGACTTACGGTGTGCTGCCAGAGTACCGACGGCAAGGTTTGCATAATGCCATGAGCTATATGTCTATGCGCTATGGCCAAGGATGGGGCCCTACAGTAGCCTGTTTGGCGAGACGGGGAAATCACTCGATCCGTAAAATAAGAGCTCCCGTTGATGTCATCGAGTACGGTCTGTATGCGAAAGATCTATAATTTAAATCTAGATCACCAACACCAGCCTCGAAAAAACTACCACATGCCCTACACGGGCCTTATTCCTTTAAAACTCCGGGTATGACGCCAGAGACACCAGAAATTGATTGTTTGTTTACATTAATTCCAAAACTATCAACTTCCTTGTGCCCTAAAGCATGGGCTACTGTTGTGAGTAGCCTGTTATAGCTTCCAGGTTCGTTCTGCCCTAAAGCTATATACTGGCCCTTGTTTATTGCTCCTCCGGCTCCTCCAATCATCAGGGTGGGGACATTTCTGCCATCGTGAGCATCACTATCACCCATGCAAGAGGAAAGTAGTATTAGAGTTTCGTCTAGCACCGAACTACCGTTGGCTAGCTGTAAGCTTTTTAGAGACGTTGCTATCGATGCTACCTGCTGGATAATTCCTTTTTGAGAAGCCCTATAGGCAGTTCCTTTACCATGGCTAGAACTGTGATGCTCACCTGGAGGTACTTCAATATCATTAAATCTGAAACCAAATGCGGAATGCCCGCAGCCAAATTGAAGAACTCCTACTTGTGCTCCACAAGCCATCGCATTGACCATAATCTTGTTATTTACATCCGCAACCAGCGGAAGATTTTCTTCAGCATGATACCACTTCGGATTTTGTGCAGCTTTAGCTTTCATTTGGTCTAATCCAGAGCCCAAAGGATTCGAGACACACTCTTGGATAGAACCTATAGCTCCACCAGGTGAGCCCTGTTCGTTAATTTTATCCTGAAGTTGCTTGCCAATCGAGTCGATTGAGTCAATGGACTCTTGCAGTACAGTAAAAGCATCGTTGCCAATCTTGTCCTTGAATTGGGCAATATCTTTGTAGATAAAATCCAAGAGACGCTTTTTTCCAGCGTAGATACTACCGACATCCTGAAGATTTAGACCTTGAACAGAAGCTCCTTGACCGTTAGAAAATAAGCCAAAAAGATCCATGTAGTTCTTTAAAGGATCATCGACAATATCGTAAGCCTTGGAAACGCCGTCCTCTAGCCGGTACGAGATATTCGAATTGATAGAAGTGGGATGGCTACTGTTATATCCTAGGTGAACACTTTTAATCCCTGGATTATTCCTAGCAAGATAGTGATCAAGGGATTCCAAGTTACGGCCACTCAGAGCTGCCTGAGCATCAAGGTGACTGTATCCACCTCCACCCGCAAAAACATGACTAGGTCCTCCATAGGTTCCAGAACTTGGTAATGCTAAACCAGGAGCATAACCCTCAAAGTGATTATTTGGAGCCGCTCCTCCTGGTGGCGAATAATGGGTCATTCCCGAAAGTATTAGTAAATCGTCTTTTAGAGAAAATAGAGGTTTCGTAAGATCCGGAAAGTAGCTTTCATCGACTGCTGAAAAACTTTGGCTTGGGCCCGCTGGCGCGAAGTCTATGGCACCTGTTGGCATGTAAACTAAAATAGCTCTTTTCATACCAAGTTCGGCAGCTTGGCAATCAGTAGCTCTGAGAGCCCTGGCCATCGATAGAGCGATTAGGCTATTTCCTGAAAATTTAAAAAAGTGTCGTCGATCTATTTTCATATGCCTGGTTCCTACTTGTCTATTTTGCGAGTCGTTTTCTATAAATCACTTCTTTATCGGCTATCATCTCTATTAGTACCGACTTTAAGCTTTCACCGGCTCGCAGCATCTCTGCAAACTGAGTAACTTTATCACCATCAAATGTTCCAGATACGGGACTTCCTTGGAGGTATTCATACCAGCGCCTTATGAGACAGTTTTCCACCTCCCTACTAGCAGCCAATGCTTGGGAAAGGCCATTAGGACCAGTCAATCCTGTGAAAGACACCGTTTCTCCATCTAGGGTTATACTCTCCTCTAGCACCTGATAGTCTCCATTAACTTGACCAACCTCATTAAAGCTTTCAAAGGCATAACCAATTGGATCAATACTCAGGTGACAACCTTTACATGTGGGGCTCGTCGCCCGAAACTCCCTTGAATTTTGCCCATTAGCAACTGCTTCATTTGCTTCAGGTGGAGGCGGAGGAACTGCACGACACATAAAGTTATCAAGTATCTTAGCTCCCCGACGCATAGGATTGCTGTGATCGAACTCACTATTTATAGCCAAAAATGCGACGCGGGATAAAAAGCCCTCTCGATTGCTTGAATCAATCTCCAACAAATTCTCCTGCCCTGGCGAAGTAGTCCCATACAGGTTCAATAGAGCAGCTTGGTTAACGGTGTATCTATTGGTAAAGATCGATTGTAGAGGCTTGGTGTCATGCTTAACCAGGAATAGGAAAACCTCTTGCAATTCTTGCTTAGCACTGCGAATGCTGTCTTCATTGAAGTTATGTTTAGGATCTTTACTTGCTGTTTCAAGGCGATCCAACTGGAACATCGAACCAATAAAGTTTGAGAAGACATACCCATCGTACGAAGGGTCATCTATGATACTGAGAGCATACTCTTTCATCTTTTCAGCGGAATTCAGCGTGCCATTTTCCGCAGCACTCCATAATTCCCCATGGGGTGGTGCTCCCAATAAATTGTATGAAAGATATGATGCCATTTCATAAGGAGTTAACTGGAACCTTGATTCAGATGCAGAACCGATTTCTGTGCGCAGAACAAAATGGGGAGATGCTAGAAATATCTTCGTTAAATCTCGGATTTTACTTTCGTAAGATAGTCCTGAGTTCGCACTTATATAGCCAATGAAGCGATCAGACTCTTCTGACGAAAGAGGTCGACGCCAAGCTAGTTTACCAAATTCACTGATAAATCTAGCCAAACAACTTTCAAAGTTTGTATCAGGGCACTCACTATGTGGGATGGTTTTAATATCGAGTTGATCAACTAAACCGATCGCACCGTCAACATACTTTTCAACTTTTTTGACTGGCATCGATACAATCTGATTGGCAAACAAGCCATTGCGATCGTTCTCAAGATCTATAGATACCTCTTGATTAAAGAGTGCCTGAACGGTCTTGCCATACTCCTGATTGCTGAGCAAGCGAATGCTCTGTACCGATGCATCCCCCTTTTTAGCTTCAGGAACTTGAATCACATCTGAATCACGGTGAATTTTTGGTCGGCTTTGAAAACAGCTTACGACAGATAGGGACAGAATTAAGATAGAGAGCTTCATTATTAACATCCACAAACAAATTCATCTAAGCAAATAGGAATCTCATTCAAACAAACTCCGACATAAGGCTCTGCAATTGTCCTACCAAATGCTATTCTTTCTAAAATAGTCAGCTATCATATAGCTTTAGCGTTCGATTCGATTTCGCCTATGACCGACTCGTTCAAACGACCTTTCTTCTCGATTTCCAGGGGTTAGCAATGAAATGTAGTTTTTAAACTAAATATTTAACGCTAGAAAATTAGGCTTCTCGTGATCACCCTTTATCAATATGAGTTCCTAAGCGCATTCACAAAGGAACCATAATAAGGTGATGGGACGCTTTTTAATCCGACTCTAGTACATGACGATTTTCATCTTCGATATCAGCACTTTCATCGTAAAGACTTACCAATCCAACATTAACTTAGGTTGCAGAGATGTATGATGAAAATAGGGTCAATGAGAGATTTTGTGGTCGAAACATGATAGATATCCAATGCCTCCAAATATTCCGGCGATTTATAGATCATTCATCTGCAACTTGGATTTGTAATTGCATGATAGGTGCGGAATCATTTTTCCTAGTTGAAATTTATGGAGCAATACAACAATGAAAAGACATCGAAACCTACTGCTACCGATCTGCATCGTACTACTTTCCCCTTTTTTGATTCAGTGTGAAAGATCAAAGAGAAACATCCATGATAGTAGTAATTCAAGTCAAAACAACCCATTTAACTCTGAACTAAGTGAGAAAGCAGATAATCCTAGCAAGAGTGATCCAGCTATCTCTGGTCCTACATCAGGAAATGTGGTCGCAAGTTACTTTGTAGAATGGGGCGTCTACCCCCGTGACTACCATGCGAATATGGTTCCTGCAGATAAACTCACGCACCTATTGTATGGCTTTATTGCGATCTGTGGACCGAATGATTCTCTAGAAAAGGACTATCCAAATGGTCATGCTATTTTAGAAGAACAGTGCCAAGATCAAGAGGACTTTACCGTGGTCATTCATGACAAGTTTGCTGCATTAGAGAAACCCTACCCTGGAGAGATTAAGGGAAATTTTGGCCAACTTAAGAAGCTTAAGGAATCTCATCCAAACTTAAAAGTTCTACCCTCTATTGGTGGTTGGACTCTATCAGATCCTTTCTTCGAACTGGCAAAAGACCCCATGCTAAGAGCGAGATTCGTGAAATCTTCCATTGATTTTCTTAAGCAGTATCAAATTTTCGATGGCCTCGATATTGACTGGGAGTTCCCTGGTGGAGATGGTTCCAACGAAAGCCTAGGCAGTGAGGATGATCGAGATGCTTACACCTATCTCATGAAAGACCTACGAGAAGCACTGGATAAGCTATCTCAAGAAACTGGTCGAAACTATGAACTGACATCTGCTGTAGGCTCTGCTCCTAAGAAAATAAAGTCTGTGAATTATAAGGAAGCTGCCCAGTACATCGACTATGTATTTGCGATGACCTACGATTTTTATGGCGCCTGGAACAATGAGCTAGGTCACCACACTGGACTCAATAGCGTGGATCAGGAGATACATGAAGACTTTAGTTCAGCAGCAGCGATCAATAACTTGTTGGAAGCAGGAGTTCCCGCTAACAAGCTAGTCATGGGTTTCACCATGTATGGTCGGGGCTGGACAGGTGTTTCGGGGTACAAGGACAATAACCCATTTACAGGTGTTGGCAATGGCCCCCATAAAGGTACGTGGGAGGAGGAAGACCCCATTACAGCCGGAGTTCTTGACTATAAAGATATTGAAACCAATTATCTAGGAGGTTCTGAAGGCACGGGTATTGATGGCTACAGTTACTTCTACGATGAAAAGGCTGAAGCCCCATACCTTTGGAACATGACGACTGGCGGCCTCATTTCTTACGAAAACCCACGGTCTATAAAAGCCAAGGCAGCATTCGCGAAATCAAAGAATCTGGCAGGAATGTTTGCTTGGTCACTTGATGGCGATACTGGTATCTTACTCGATGCAGCCGTCAATGGCATAAAGAACTAGGCTCTGTCTGACGAATCGATTCTCCTAAAGCTGATCTCGCAAAGCGCTAAGCAGATCATGGCTTCAAAGCTTGACTTGAGTTTGTCAA